>CAJPFZ010000585.1 GCA_905339355.1 Burkholderiaceae bacterium | reverse complement strand
TGCCTTATCTCGAGCCCGCCCAGAAGGAGCATCTGCTCGGTCTGGTCGGCAACTACAACGCCAAGTGAGCGAAGGAGACACGTCATGGCGAAATGGACCGCTTTCCCCTACGACAACGCCGACTACGTCTACGACGCGGCGGCGCTGAAGAAGAACTGGGCGCGCCTGCACGCCGGCGACGCCGAGCCGCTGCCTAAGGACGACAAGGTGCTGGCCGCCTGGGCGCTCTACCACGCGGGCGAATTCCAGAAGGCGACCGAAGCCGGGCTGAAGGCGGGCGGCGCCGGCATCACGGCGGCCAACAAGGCGCAGGCGATCTACGCCAACTACCTGGAAAAGAGCGAGAAGACCAAGCTCGCGCTGTTCATGGAAGTGGCCGAACGCGCCGAAGCGCAGGCCGCGGAAGAGCCGAAGAACGCCAACGCGCACTACCTGATGGCCTACGCGCTCGGCCGCTACAGCCAGGGCATCAGCGTGACCAAGGCCTTGGCGCAGGGCCTGGGCGGCAAGGTGAAGAACGCGCTGGAGACGGCCATCAAGCTGCAGCCCAAGCACGCCGACGCCCACATTGCGCTCGGCGCCTTCCACGCCGAGGTGATCGACAAGGTCGGCTCACTGCTCGGCCGCACGCAAGGCGCGAGCAAGGACACGGGCCTCGCGATGTACAAGCAGGCGCTGAAGCTGAACCCGGCTTCCGCGATCGCGAAGGTCGAATACGCCAACGGGCTGGTGATGCTCGAAGGCGAGAAGAAAATGAAGGAAGCGGAGAAGCTCTACGCCGAAGCCGCGGAGTGCGAGCCGATGGACGCGATGGAGCGGCTCGACGTCGAGATGGCCAAGGCCGAACTCGAGGACTGAACCAACCATACGTCACCCCGGCGAAAGCCGGGGTCCATCGACGGTGGATCCCGGCTTTGGCCGGATGACGGGGCTGCTGGAAGCTGGCTGCCCTACGCAGCTTCTCCCCACGGGAGCATCAGTGTCACCATCACCAGCTTCTCGAACTCCGGCTCGAAGCGGTCGATGATCTCCTGCGGCTTGGGGCACAGCTTCTCGTCCGTGATGAGCCCGAACTGCACGCCGCCGCCGTAGGAGAGGATGCTGACCCCCACGCCGATGTTGCCCGACTGCGGTACCCAGAACATCGTCTGGCGCAGCGTCGAGCCGCAGAACCTGAGCGGCTTGGCGGGGCCCGGCACATTGGTCATCACCGCCGTCGCCTTCTTCGCGAACATGTTGAGCAAGGCGTCTTGCGCGGGCTTGATCAGCAGGCCCGCCACCGCGAGTACCGCAAAGGCCAGCAGCGGCTGGTAGCTGCCCTTCAACTCCTTCATGCGCGCGCGCACCGCGTACACCCGCTCGATCGGGTTCTCGATGCCGATCGGCAGCACCAGCGGCACCAGGCCGAAGCGGTTGCCGAGCTGGTGGGCGTTCTCCAGCGGACGCAGGTTCACCGGCACCATCGCGCGGATCTCCTTGCCGTGCGGATCCTCGCCCTGCTCGCGCAGGTACTGGCCGATGGCGCCGGCCACGCAGGCGAGCAGCACGTCGTTGACCGAGCAGTTGAGCGCCTTGCCGATCGCCTTCACGTCGTCGAGCGAGATGGGCTCGCCCCACGCCACATGCTTGATGCCCACCGGCTTGCCCTTCAGCCGCGTGGGCGAATCGTCGGGCATCAGCGCCATCGCGGCGACATCGCTCAGCACCTGGTAGCCCGAGCGCGCCATGTCCAGTGAGCCGAACAGCGGCTGGTAGGGGTTGGCCAGCATCTCCATCGACTTGGCGACACCGCTGCCGTACATGCCGATCGCCTTCACCGTCAGGTCGGTGAACGGCTTGACCACGGCATCGGTCAGCCAGTCGTGTTCACCCTCCGGTTCCGCCTTGCGGCGCTTACGCTCCGGCGGGTCCATGCCGCCGTCGGTGATCGAGAGCATCACCGAGATGAGCGCGATGCCGTCGGCAATGCAATGGTGGATGCGCGCCACCAGCGCGCTGCCGCCTTCGTAGTCTTCGATGAGGTGGAACTGCCACAGCGCTCGCCCGTGATCCAGGGGCGTGGTCGACAAGGCGCCGACCAGTTCCTGCAGGGCCGCACGTTCGCTTTGTCCGCGCCGGCGCTTGAGCGTGTGACGCACGAGATGGTTCGAGATGTCGAAGTCCTCGTCGGCCACCCACGTCGCACCCATCGCATCCTCGACCACCTTCTGCCTGAAGCGTCCGTACTTCAGCAGCTTGTCGACGACACGTTCACTCAATGCCTCATAGGTGATCGCCGGTTGCAGCAGCCACACCCCCACGATCATCATCAGGTTGACGTCGTTGTCCATCCGCAACCAGGCGGTGTCCACGCGAGACATTCGCTCGGTCGGTGCAAGCATGGGGAGTCTCCTCTAGGGTGTTGACATGGACGCGGTCAAGATGCTGGGTAACATCCACTGCGTCAACGGCATTTTCACTCACGAGGAGAAGGACAGATGGCTGACCTGAAGACCCGGTTCGAACAAGCGGTGGCCGATTCGAAGAATCTGCCGGAAAAGCCCGACAACATGACGCTGCTGAAGATCTACGCGCTGTACAAGCAGGCGACGAGCGGTGAGGTCGACGGCAAGCGCCCCGGGTTCACCGACATGGTGGGCCGCGCCAAGTGGGACGCCTGGAACGAGCTGAAGGGCAAGAGCAGCGACGAGGCCATGCAGGAGTACGTGGACCTGATCGAATCGTTGAAGTGAATCGGAGGAAGGTGATTCCTCGGATCGTGTTTTAGCCGTCCTCTGGACGGCATGACTTATCGCACCGCTC
Organism: Burkholderiaceae bacterium; assembly: GCA_905339355.1. Lineage (GTDB taxonomy): Bacteria > Pseudomonadota > Gammaproteobacteria > Burkholderiales > Burkholderiaceae_C > Albitalea. The sequence goes on along the minus strand of CAJPFZ010000585.1, from coordinate 9,411 downwards.
CCCCAGCCCCCTCCATGAGGGGGCGCCAGTTCGTGCGACCACTCCCTCCAGCCTCCCTCCGGGAGGGAGGCTCCAGCATGTGTGACAAGCCGGCCTCACGGCCGGCTACACCTGGCACGGTCAATACGATGAACGCGATGCGCGTTGCACGCGCGCCGGCCGCGAGGCCGGCCCGTCATGCATGCTGGAGCCTCCCGCTCGGCGGGAGGCTGGAGGGTGCCGTCCAACATGCTGGAACCCCCTCGCGGAGGGGGCCTGGGGAGCGGTTCGATAAGTCATGCCGGCCGCAGGCCGGCCTCCACCTCAACCGAGGTTCCGGCGTTTCTCATCCACTCGGCTTCCGCTCGCGAGTCCGATTGCCCGAAGTGACGTCTTCAGCGTCACTTCCTCGCAGTCTTCTTCGCCGCGGCCTTCTTGGCTGCCGGCTTGGCCTTGCCGCTGGACGCCAGCAAGGCATCGAGGTTCTTCTCGATCTCGCTTTCGATTCGCGCGCTGAACGCCCCGAGCAGGAAACCGAGCTGCGCGTCGAGTTCGAAGTGGTCGGGCGCGACGATCAGCTGCCCTTTCACGCCGGGGCGCACGAACTCGACGGTGTCGCTGGTCTCGCCCTCGAGCACGGTGCATTCCATGTCGAACTGCTTCTCCACCTCCTCGGCCCATTGCCACGCGACCTTGCGCGCCTTCGCGAGGCCGAGCTGGTGCGGACGGTGGATGTGGATGTCGGCCATGGATCAGTCTCCTGGTGAAACAAGCTCGGCACGGCGGCGCGCCTTGGGCAGGGCCGCAAGGCGCTTGACCTCGGCATAGAAGCGGCCGAAGTCGCGACCCTCGCGCTCGAACAGGCGCTCGAACTGCGGCACCAGTTCGTTGTAGGCCGAGAGCACGCCGAAGGCCGCATTGTTGGCGCGGGCGAACCAGCCGTCATACCCGGTAAACCCGCCCCAGCGCTCGCGCTTCAACTGCTCGTATTCGTCGCGCATCTCGGCCATGACTTGCGCCTTGGCGCGGCGCTTGTCGGCGTCACTGCCCTCGCCCTCGTAGAGCGCTTCCAGCCGATCGCGGTATTTCTTCGTCAGCGCACGAAAGTCACGGCGGCGCCCGTCGTAGCGCGCGTAGTCTTCCCGAGCCTGCAGGGTTGCGTGTTCGTTCAGCCAGCGTGTGCCGCCGATGCGCTCGACCGCGGTGGCGAACGATTCGTTGAATTCGGTGTCGCCCTTGGCATACGCCACCTGGTGCGCCAGCTCATGGAAGATCAGCCGTGCCAGCTCGCCCTCAGGAAACTGGATGAAGGTGTTGAGCAGCGGGTCGGCGAAGAACTCGCCGGGCAGCGCGCCCAGCGTCGAATAGGCAGGCACCCCATAGACGCTGACTTCGAGATCCTGGGCGCGCAGCTGGTGCGCAAAGGTCTCGGCCTTGCTTCGATCGAAGTAGCCGCGGTAGCCGACACAGCCGACGACCGGAAAGCACCAGGTCTTCAGCGTCAAGCTCAGCTCGGGCGCCGCGACGACATTCCATACGGCGGCCGGGCGCTTCAGGTCGGCGTAGCGGCGGTAGCTGGCGTTGTCGGGCAGCTTGAGCTCGGTGACCGCGAAGTCGCGAATCCGCTGCGTCAGCGCGAGGCGCTCCTTCAATGCCGCGGGCGCGGTTGCGTCGCTCATCCAGTGCGGCACCGGGCGCGCGCTGTTGAGCAGGTCGAGGTGGCCGCCGACCGAGTGGGCGTAGTAGCCGAGCGTGCTGCAGCCCGCCGTCAGGCACACCGTCGCGGCGGCCAGCGCCGCCATGCCCACCACGCCGAAGAAGGCCATCAGCAGCCAGCGTCTCACGTCGCGACGGCGGCCGCCGGCTGGACCTCGACCAGGCAGTCGTAGAACGACGGTCCACGGCCGATGTCGGTCAGCCGCTGGTGCGTCAGCTCGTTGACGTTGGTGCCTCGGGCGCCGAACTTGCGCCACCACACGCCGAGCCCGTTGACGACGCCGGGCCGCGCACGCTCGCTCAGGCGCACCTTGCAGACGTATTCGCCACGGTCGTTGAAGACCCGCACCATCTGGCCGTCGACGATGCCGCGCCCCAGCGCATCGCCTTCATGCATCTCGAGCAGCGGCTCGCCCTCGATGTCGCGCAGGCTTTGCACGTTGACGAAGCTGGAGTTGAGGAAGTTGCGCGCCGGCGGCGAGATCATCGCGAGCGGAAAGCTCTTCGCGAGTTCACTTCCGATCGACTCGTGGTTCGGCACGTGGTCCGGCACACCGTACAGCGGCGAGTCGATCATGCACTTGCCGCTCGGCGTGCGAAACGCCCCTTCGGCGAGCGGCGCGTCGGGCAGCGGCAGCTTGACCCAGCCGTGTTCGCGCAGCGCCTCGAAGGACACGTCCTTGGCAAAGGCCGCGCGCGCCATGTCTTCGTCGGAGTCGCGAAAACACGGCTCGTCGAAACCCATGCGCTGCGCCAGTTCGCGGAACACGCTGGTGTTGGGCCGCGCTTCGCCGAGCGGCGCGATCGCCGGTTCGTTGATCAGCGCGTAGCGGTGGCCGTAGCTCGTGTGCACGTCCAGGTGCTCGAGCTGCGTGGTCGCCGGCAGCACGATGTCGGCATGGTCTGCCGTGTCGGTGAGAAAGTGCTCGAGCACCACGGTGAACAAGTCCTCGCGGGCAAAACCTTTCACCACCTTCGGCGACTCGGGCGCCACGGCGACCGGGTTGCTGTTGTAGACGACGAGCGCCTCGATCTTCGGTCCGAATTCGGCCGAGGATTCGCGCAGCAAGTCGTCGCCGATGGTGCTCATGTTGATCGTGCGCGGCCGGCGCGAGCCCATCAGGTCGGGCCGCTGCAGCGCCGCGCGGTCGACAGAGAACCAGCCGGACGACGACAGCAGCAGTCCGCCCGCGCGGTGCCGCCACGCGCCCACGAGGCACGGCAGGATCGCCACCAGCCGCACCGCATTGCCGCCGCCATGCACGCGCTGCATGCCGTAGTTGAGGCGGATGGCCGCGGGACGCGTGTTGCCATAGTCGCGCGCCAGGCCGCGCACTTCGTCGGCGGTGATGCCGCACACCTCGGCCGCCCGCTCGGGCGGCCATTGCAGCGCGCGTTCGCGCAGTGCCGGCCACCCCTCGGTGTGCCGATCGATGTAGTCGTGATCGAGCCAGTCGTTGACGATCAGCTCGTGCATCAGGCCGAGCGCCAGCGCGCCGTCGGTGCCGGGCAGAAGGGCGATGTGCTGATGGCACTTGTCGGCGGTTTCCGTCTTGCGCGGGTCGATGCAGATCAGCTTGGCGCCCGCGCGCTTGGCAGCCTGCGCGAAGGTCCAGAAATGCAGATTGGAGGCGATCGAGTTGCTGCCCCAGATGAGGATCAGCCGGCTTTCGGCGTAGTTCTCCAGGTGCATGCCGATCTTGCCGCCGTAGGTCGCGGCCAGCGCGTCGCCGCCGGCGGCGGAGCAGATCGTGCGGTCGAGCAGCGAGGCGCCGAGGCGGTGGAAGAAGCGCCGATCCATGCTCTCGCCTTGCAGCAATCCCATGGTGCCGGCATAGCTGTAGGGCACGATCGCCTGCGGGTCGCGCGCCGCGATGCCCTTCAGCCGCGCCGCGATTTCCGCCAGCGCCTCGTCCCAGCCGATGCGCTCGAACTTCCCGCTGCCCTTGGGCCCGCTGCGGCGCAGCGGATGAAGCACCCGCTGCGGGTGATAGGTGCGTTCGGGATAGCGCGAGACCTTGGTGCACAAGGCACCGTGTGTCGGCGGATGGTCGGGGTCGCCCTGCACCTTGATCGCCCGGCCGTCCTGGACCGTGACGCGTATCGCACAGGTGTCGGGGCAGTCGTGCGGGCAGGCGGCGCGCACCGTCGTGACGGCTGGGTTCATGCATAACTATTGCACAGCCGCGTTTGTCCCGGCGCCACTGGGGAGACAAGCGCCTGCCGGGTTGTTCAAGCCGTGGGCCGTGCGCTGCAGTCCCGGGCCTCCCCGGGTAAACTGGATCGCTCCACCCGCAAGAGACGCACGATGCGCCTGACCGTGGCGCTTCGAAAGCACGGAGCACACCATGCGCCTGATCGAATCCATCCTTGCCGACGCGGCGGCGATCGCCGCCGTGCGACGCGACATCCACGCCCACCCGGAGCTGTGTTTCGAAGAGCAGCGCACCGCGGACGTAATTGCGAAGCAGCTGAGTGACTGGGGCATCCCGATCCACCGCGGCCTCGCCAAGACCGGCGTCGTGGGCATCGTCAAGAACGGCAGCAGCGATCGTGCCGTCGGGCTGCGCGCCGACATCGATGCGCTGCCGATGACCGAGAGCAACACTTTCGCTCACGCCAGCCGCCACCGCGGCAAGATGCACGCCTGCGGCCACGACGGCCATACCGCGATGCTGCTGGCCGCGGCCAAGCACCTGTCGAAACACCGCAACTTCGACGGCACCGTCTACCTCGTGTTCCAGCCGGCCGAAGAAGGCGGCGGCGGCGCGCGCGAGATGATGCGTGACGGCCTGTTCGAGAAGTTTCCGATGGAAGCGATCTTCGGCGCCCACAACTGGCCCGGCATGCGGGTCGGGCAGTTCGCCATCAAGAGCGGGCCGTGCTTTGCGTCGAGCAACGAGTTCAAGATCACGATCCACGGCAAGGGCGGGCACGCCGCCATGCCGCACAACAGCATCGACCCGGTGCCGGTGGCCTGCCAGATGGTGCAGGCGTTCCAGACCATCATCTCGCGCAACATCCGCCCGATCGATGCAGGCGTGATCTCGGTGACGATGATCCACACCGGCGAAGTGACCAACGTGGTTCCAGACCGCTGCGTGATGGAGGGCACCGTGCGCACCTTCACGCTGGATGTGCTCGACATGATCGAGCGGCGCATGAAGGAGGTCGCGACGCACACCGCCGCGGCCTTCGGCGCGCAATGCGATTTCGAGTTCGTGCGCAACTACCCGCCAACGATCAACCATCCCTCGGAGACCGAGTTCGCGCGCCGCGTGATGGCCGAGGTGGTCGGCGCCGAAAACGTGATGGAGTTCGAGCCGACCATGGGCGCCGAGGACTTCAGCTACTTCCTGCAAGGCAAACCCGGCGCCTACTTCCTGATCGGCAACGGCGACGGCAGCCACCGCCAAGGCGGCCATGGCATGGGGCCTTGCATGCTGCACAACGCGAGCTACGACTTCAACGACGAGTTGATCCCGCTCGGCGCGACCGTGTGGGTGCGCATGGCCGAGCAGTGGCTCGCGAGCAAGCGCTGATGCGATGAGCTTCGCCCGGAGTTTTTCCGAGACCTACGCGCAAGCGCGCGGCAAGTTCCTCGCCGCGGTCGATCGCGCCGGACTCGACGCCGAGTCGCATGTGCATCCGCTGCGCGGCAGCGAGGACGAAGCGCTCGCGATGGACGTCGTGCTCGACGGCCCGCGCGATGCACGCCGGCTGCTGCTGATCACGAGCGCCTGCCACGGCGTCGAGGGCTTCTGCGGCTCTGGCATCCAGGTTGCCTTGCTGCACGACGACGCGTGGCGCCAAGCCACACGCGACGCCGGCGTGGCAGTGCTCTACATCCACGCGCTCAACCCCTGGGGCTTCTCGTGGTGCCGCCGGGTGACGCAGGAGAACGTCGACCTCAACCGCAACTTCCACGACTTCTCGAAGCCGCTGCCCGCCAATCCCGGCTACGACGAGATCGCCGCACTGATCGTGCCGCCGACCTGGCCGCCATCCGACGAGGTCAACGCGAAGCTGCAGCATCTGCTCGAGGAGCGCGGACTGGCCGCGCTGCAAGCCGCGATCTCCGGCGGCCAGCACAGCCACCCGCAGGGCCTGTACTTCGGCGGTCTCAACCCGACCTGGAGCAACCAGACCCTGCGCCAGGTGCTGCGCGAGCACGGCCGTGCCTGCGAGAGGCTTGGCTGGATCGATCTGCACACGGGTCTCGGGCCCAGCGGCCATGGTGAACGCATCTTCGCCTGCCGCGACGATGCGACCGCCCTGGCGCGCGCACGCGACTGGTGGGGATCCGGGGTCACCTCGATCTACGACGGCAGTTCGAGCGCCGCACGGCTCACCGGCATGATGTGGCTCGCTGCCTACGACGAATGCCCGCAGGCTGAGTACACCGGCATCGCGCTCGAATACGGCACCCTGCCGATGATGGACGTGCTGAACTCGCTGCGCGCCGACCAGTGGCTCGAGAACCATCCGGAAACACCGGAGGCCGTACGTACGCAGATCAAGCGGCAGCTGCGCGAGGCGTTCTACACCGACACCGATGCGTGGAAGCAGCGGGTCGTCGAGCAGGCGAAGGCGGCCTCCGACGCGGCGGTGCAGGGCTTGCGCGGCTGACCCACGTTGCCATCGGCAGGGTTTGTCCGAAAATGATCGGAAATGGTCTGTCGACGCGCTGACGCCGCTGACCGCCCGACGTATCGTTCGCGCTCCCCATCCCGAAGGAGCACCCCCGTGAACACTGCCCTGCTGCTGATCGACGTCCAGGAGTCTTTTCGCCAACGGCCGTACTACCGTGCCGATGACACGATGTCGTTTCTTGCTCGGTGCAACGCGCTGATCGAATCCTGCACGACACGGGGCGTCCCGATCGTGCGCATCCTCCATGTCGACGCGCCGGCGACGGCCGACAACCCGTTTGCGCTCGAGTCGGGCCATGTACGGCCGCTCGAGGGCCTCGCGAACTTCGACGCCGCCGCCACGTTCCACAAGGCGCGGCACAGCGCGCTGGTGGGCACCGGCCTGTCGGTGTGGCTGCGTGAGAAGGGCATCCGCCGCCTGATGGTGGCGGGCATCCGCACCGAGCAGTGCTGCGAGACGACGACGCGGCACGCGAGCGACGAAGGTTTCGAGGTCGACTTCGTCGCCGAAGCGACGCTGACCTTCGACATGAAGCACCTTGACGGATCGCCCCTGCGCGCGGCCGACATCATGGCGCGCACCTGCGCCGTGCTGAAGGACCGGTTCGCGACCATCTGCAGCGTGGAGCAGGCGCTTGCGCGCGCGAGCTGACGAGCCCGCGATCGACGTTGTCTTCGTGCTGACGCCGAGGTCGCTGCTGCTCGACCTCGCCGGGCCGGCCGAGGCGCTGCGGCTGGCCAACCAGCATCGCGTGCGCGCCGGCCTCGGCGCGCGCTTCCGTCTGCGCTACGCGGGCCCACGGGTGAGCATCGACAGCTCGGTCGGCGTCTCGCTGGCCGGCCTGGAGCCGCTGCCGCGTCAGTTTTCGCGGCCGACGTGGGTCATGCTGATCGGCCAGCCGAGCGAGGTGCTGGCGCGGCCCGACGCCGACACGCTGCACACGGCGCAATGGCTCGCGCGCGAGGTCGGCCCGCTGCTCGCCGAGCCCGGCGGCAGCCACCGGCTCGCGACGATCTGCTCGGGCACCTTGCTCGCCGCGCGTGCCGGCCTGCTGGGCCGCAGCCGCTGCACGACCCACCACGCGCTGCTCGACCAGCTGCGCCGGCTCGCGCCGCAGGCGCAGGTGGTCGACAACCGGGTGTTCGTGCTCGACGGCCCGCTCGCCTCGAGCGCCGGCGTGACGGCGGGCATCGACCTGACGCTGCACCTGATCGCCGAGGACTGCGGCGAGGCGCTCGCCGCCGCGGTGGCCCAGGACATGGTGGTGTACCTGCGCCGAACGTCCAGCGATCCGGAGCTGTCGCCGATGCTCGCGTACCGCCACCACCTGCACCCCGCCGTGCACCGGGTGCAGGACGCCATCACCGCCAGACCGCACGAGGCCTGGGACATGGCGTCGCTGTCGGCAATGGCGCATGTCACCGAGCGGCATCTGCTGCGCCTGTTCGGCGAGCACGCTGGCGTTTCGCCGCTGCACTATCTGGAGAAGATCCGGCTCGAGCATGCGCGGCAGGCGCTGCAGCACGGCGCCAGCGTGACCCGTGCAGCCGAGGCGGCCGGTTTCACCTCCGACCTGCAACTGCGCCGCGCATGGGGCCGGCATCTCGGCGGCTCGCCACGCGACGCGTTGGCGCGAGCCTGATGCTCGTCCGCGCGCCGTCTACAACAGACCGCGCGCCGCCAGATTCGACTCGCACTGCGACGCGCTGAGGAAGTGGATGCCATGCCAGCCGATGGCGCTGGCAGCCTTCACATTCATCAGGTAGTCGTCGATGAACACGGTGTCGGCCGGCGCGATGCCGAACTGCGCCGTCGCACGATGGAAGATCGCCGGCTCGGGCTTGATGATGCCGATGCGCGACGAGAAGATGCCGTCGACGAACCAGTCCGACAGCGGCTGCGTGCGCTCCAGATGCGCTGCATAGGGCTTCGGCATGTTCGACAGGAAGAAGAGCCGGTGGCCGCGCTCGCGCAGGCGATTCAGCAGCGGCTGCGTGTGCGGCAGCGGCTGCAGCTCGTTGGGCACCGCATCGATGATGGTCTGCACCTCGGCGAGCGCCAGGCCGGTACGCCAGGCGATGCGCTGCGCAAGCCGCACTTCGTCCACCACGCCGCGGTCGAAGTCGCCCCAATCGCCGGTGAAACCCTGGAAGAAGTCCGCCACCAGCGCGCTCGTCGCGGCCTCGCTGTTCGCGCGCTGCGGCAGCAGGCGCGGGAAGAACTCATGCGGCTGCCAGCGGAACAGCACGCCGCCGAAATCGAACACAATGTTCACGAGACCAGGCGCCGCAGAAGACCCGCCGTCGATCCGTCGAGCCCCGCCGTGTCGCCGCTGTGCAGGCGCGGCAGCAGGTCGTTGCACAAGGCCTTGCCGAGTTCGACGCCCCACTGGTCGAAGCTGTTGATGCCCCACAGCGCGCCGCTCGCGAAGACGCGGTGTTCATAGAGGGCGATCAAGGCGCCGAGGCTGGACGGGGACAGCTGATCGAGCAGCAGCGTCGTGCTCGGCCGGTTGCCGGGGAAGGTGCGGTGGCGCGCGATGGTCTGCGCATCGAGCGCCTTCGACGCGGTCGGCGCCTTCTCGCCCAGCGCCTGCTCGGTCGTCTTGCCGAGCATCAGTGCCTGCGACTGCGCGAGGCCGTTGGCGAGAAGCTTGGCGTGCAGGTCGGTGAGCGCGTGGGTCGGGTGCTTGACGAGGATGAACTCGACCGGGATCACGTCGGTGCCCTGGTGCAGCATCTGGAAGTAGGCGTGCTGCCCGTTGGTGCCGGGTTCGCCCCAGACGACCGGACTCGTGGCATACGGCAGATCGCGGCCTTCGAGGTCGACACGCTTGCCGTTGCTTTCCATCTCCAGCTGCTGCAGATAGGCCGGCAGCCGCTTCAGGCCCTGGTGGTAGGGCGCGACGCTGCGGCTCGTGAAGCCGTGGAAGTTGCGGTACCAGACGTCGATCAGCGCCAGCAGCACCGGCAGGTTCTTCTCGAGCGGCGTCTCGGCCACATGGCGGTCCATCGCATGGGCGCCGGCCAGCAGCGCGCGGAAGTGCTCGGCGCCGATCGCAAG
>CAJPFZ010000584.1 GCA_905339355.1 Burkholderiaceae bacterium | reverse complement strand
GCGGACGGCGAGGTGGAGGTTGGCGAAGGCGATGCGCCAGGAGTCGGTGGTGCAATCGATCAGTTCGAGCGCATTGGTGACGCCGTTGGCTTCGGCCTCGAAGCACTTGTCGCCGACAAAGATCAGTCGCAGCGGCACGGCGCGGTTGCCCAACCCTAGCGTGAAATGCATCGTCGCCGCGCCGCTGGAGCGCCAGAAGGCCAGCTCGGGCTGCGGCAGGCGGGCGGCGCTGGTTTGCGCGAAGACCAGCGCGGCGGCGGCGAGGAGTTCGCTGCGCGGATCGGCGTCGGCCTGCGGCGCGAAGTGGGCGGCGATGAAATCGGTGGCGGCGCGGCCGGCGAAGAACTCCGGGTGCTCGAGGCAGCCGACGAGGAAGGCCTTGTTGGTGGTGACCCCGAGCGCCGTGGTGTCACGCAGGGCGGCGATGAGCTTCTGCCGCGCCTCGTCGCGCGTGGCGCCATGGGCGACGATCTTCGCCAGCAGCGGATCGTAGTGGGAGGTGATCTCGGTGCCGGCGTCGACGCCGGCGTCGACGCGCACGCCGGCGGGAGGCTGCCAGCGCAGCAGCGTGCCGGTCTGCGGCAGGAAGCCCGCGTCGGGGTTCTCGGCATAAAGCCGCGCCTCGATGGCGTGGCCGTCGAGGCGCACATCGGCCTGCGACAACGGCAGCGGCTCGCCGGCGGCGACGCGCAGCTGCAGGTCGACGAGGTCGAGGCCGGTGACCAGCTCCGTCACCGGATGCTCGACCTGCAGGCGCGTGTTCATTTCCATGAAGACGAAATCGCCCTCGGCCAGCAGGAATTCGATGGTGCCGGCGCCGACGTAGCCGATCGCCTTCGCCGCCCGCACCGCCGCCTCGCCCATGCGCGCGCGGAGTTCAGGGCTGACGGCGGGCGACGGCGCTTCCTCGATGACCTTCTGGTGGCGGCGCTGGATGGAGCAGTCTCGCTCGCCGAGGTGGATGACGTTGCCCTGCGCGTCGGCGAAGACCTGGACCTCGACATGGCGCGGCGCCGTCAGGGCGTACTCGAGGATCAGCTCGCCCGAGCCGAAGGCCGACAGCGCCTCGGAGCGCGCCGAGGCAAGCGCCGCCGGCAGTGCGGCGAGGTCGTCGACGCGGCGCATGCCGCGCCCGCCGCCGCCGGCCGCCGCCTTGATCATCAGCGGCAGGCCGA
>CAJPFZ010000583.1 GCA_905339355.1 Burkholderiaceae bacterium | reverse complement strand
AATGGGGCGTCGGCGAGGGCATCGACCTGCGGCACGCCGACGTCTTCGGGCTCGACGACGGCCGCCGCTTCGACCTCGTCACGCTGCACAACAACATCTACTACTTCGCCGAAGAGCGCCGCGAGGCGCTGCTCGCGAAGGTACACGGGCTGCTGAACCCGCACGGCCGTCTGCTGCTCACCACGAGCTGCCGCGGCGGCAGCCCCGCCATCGCCGCGCTGCACCTGTGGTGGTCACTCTCCGACGTGTCCGGTGGCCTGCCCGACAAGCTGGCGCTGAAAGGCCAGCTGCTGGGGAGCGGATTCGCCGACGTGCAGATCAGGCAACTGCTGCCGGGCGAGAGCTACTACGGCTTCCTCGCGTCCACCTGAAGGCGCCCTGTCCCACCCAACGTCTTGCGCAACGAGGTTCAACCATGACTGCAAGCATCTCGCTCTTTGAAGAGACTGAAGAGACCACGCTCGCCGACCCCGCACCGGCCTGCCGCGAGCCCGTCGCGGCCGCGCCCTCGGCCGCCCGCGGCTGGGTACGCGGCTTCGCCGAATGCCGCGGCCTGACCGCGCGGGAGATCGGCGGCAAGGGCCTGGGCCTCGTGCGCATGGCCGCACACGGCCTGCCGGTGCCCAAAGGCCTGTGCATCACGGCTGATGCGTTGGTGCACTTCCTGCACGCCAACGACATCGACCTGGACGGCTTCTGGCGCTCGCCGCAGCCCGACGCGGCGGCCGCGCTCGCCGAGCGCATCCGCCGCGGCCGCTGCCCGGATGATCTGCGCCAGCAGATCGTGCAGGGATGGCGCGAACTCGAGGCGCAGAGCGTTGCAGTGCGCTCCTCGGCGGTCGACGAGGACTCGGCCGAGCATTCGTTCGCCGGCCAGCACCTGACCTCCCTGCACGTCACGGGCGCCGATGCGGTGATCGAGCAGGTCCAGGCCTGCTGGGCCTCGCTGCTGCAGCCCGCGGCGCTGGCCTACCGCGAGGCACGCGCGACGCAGGGCGCGCCGGCGATGGCCGTGGTCGTGCAGGCGATGGTGCCGGCCGACTGCGCCGGTGTCGCCTTTGCGCAGAACCCGCTCACCGGCGATCGCAGCGAGATCCTCGTCGAGGCCTGCCTCGGCCTCGGCGAGGGCCTGGTGGCCGGGCGTGTGGCCTGCGACAGCAGCATCGTCGACTCGCGCTCTCTGCAGGTGTTGCGCAGCAACGTGCAGTACAAGGCCACGGCAATGCGCTGGGACGCCGCGCACGGCGAAGTGAGCGAGCAGCCGGTGCAGGCGCACTTGCGCGAGGCGCCGGCGCTGTCGGAGGAACAGGTGGTGGCGATCGCGCGCATGCTGCAGCGCGTGTGCGAGCACTTCGGTGCGCCGCAGGACGTCGAATGGGCCTGTGCCGACGGCGTGTTGCACCTGCTGCAAAGCCGTCCGATCACCGCCGTGCCGGTGGCCGCCGCGCTGCCGACCACACCGCACCAGGGAACACCGAACCCGCAGGTCGACCAGCACACGCTGTGGTCGCGCATGGACATCGGCGAGATCTTCACCGGCCGCATGACACCGCTGGGCGTCTCGTTCGCCAAGCACTACCAGTACAAGGTGCACCGCGATTGCGGCGCCGGCATCGGGCTGCTCGACCTCGGCAATCCCGACGACTACATGGGCTACCTGAACGGCCACGTCTACCTCAACGTCGCCTACACCGCCTACTTGCTGGCGCAATCGCCGCCGGGCTTCGACCAGCGGCCCTTCGTGCAGCGATTCTCCAGCGAGGAGGTCGACGTCACGCACTACGTCAACCCATACGGCGAACGCCACCGCCACCCGAAGTACTCGCGCCTGCGCACCAGCGCCTACTGGGCCTGGGCCACCGTGAAGGAACTGCTGACGGCGAAATCGCGCTCGCGCCGCATGGTGGCGTCGCGCTACGCCGAATACGACCGTGCCGTTGCGACCGAGCTGCGCGCTCTCGACCTGAACGGCCTTCGCGAGGAAATGACCCACGCGCTCGACTACTTCAAGGCGATGCACATCGGCTACCTGCCGTTCTACATCAACGCCTTCGGGCTCTACGGCCTGCTCGAGGAGATGTGCAAGGCGTGGCTGCCCGCGGACGGCAAGCACCTGCAGAACCGCCTCAAGGGCGACATGTCGAACCTGCGCACGGTGCAGTCGGCGCGCGACCTGTGGGCATTGACGCAGTCGCTTGCGCAGTACCCCCAGGCCAGGGCCCTGATCGAGCAGTTGCCCGCCCGCGAACTCGCCGCCGCGCTGCGGGCCGATCCGCAGGGGCAGCGCTTCTGCGCCATGGAACTCGCCCGCTTCATGCGCGAGAACGGCGTACGCGGCCACGAGGAGATGGAGCTCACGCACCCGCGCTGGGTCGATGACCCCACCTACGTGTTCCAGATGATCAAGACCTTCCTGGCCCAAGGCTACGAGGTGGAGAACCGGCTCGCCGGCACCGCCATCGAGCGCAGCACCGACACCGACGCGATGCTGCGGCGCCTGTCGTGGCCGCAGCGCCTGCTGATGAAGCGGGTGATCTCGATGTACAGCGCCTGCAGCCGCCTGCGCGAGGAGTCGCGCATGGCGATGATCACCTCGATCTGGCTGGTGCGCCGCGTTCTGGTCGAGGCCGCACACCGGCTGGTGGCGGCCGGCGTGCTGCGCGACGAGTCCGAACTTGCCTACTTGGCGTTCGACGACCTGCAGACCTATCTGAACGGCTACGCCGGCGCGCAGGAGATCTTTCCGCGCGACAAGATCGAGGCCAGCCGGCGCCTTCACCAGTCGTATGTGGCGGCCGACGACCCCCCGCTGACCTTCATCGGTCATGCCAAGCCGCGCGCGGCGGCCGCGCATGCGGTATGCGACGGCGCGGTGGTGCTCGGTCTCGGCACCTCGGTCGGACGGGTGCGCGGCCGCGCCCGCGTGATCCACGACCTGGCCGCGCAGGCCGGCGAGCTGCGCAAGGGCGAGATCATCGTCACGCGCTTCACCGACGCCTCGTGGACGCCGCTGTTCGCGCTGGCCGGCGGCGTGGTGACCGACATCGGCTCGATGCTCTCGCACAGCTCGATCGTCGCGCGCGAGTTCGGCATCCCGTCGGTGGTCAACACCAAGGTCGCGACGGCGCACATCCGCACCGGCGACTGGCTGCTCGTCGACGGCGAGGCGGGGCAGGTCGACATCGCCACCGGCGACGCCGAGCCATGACAACGAGGCCGAGACACGTCGCCGCCGCAAGCGCCACGATCCACCGCATCAAGGAGAACTGACATGCCCGTCATCATCGACAAGATCCGCCTGCACGATGCGAAGCACGAAGAGGCGTTCGTGCGCTGGGTGCGCGACACCGACTACGCGACCTGCCCCGACCTGCCCAGCGTGCAGCGCTTCGAAGTCGTGCGGGCGGCGCCCGGCGCCGGCTGCGACTTCTTCGAGATCATCCACGTCGAGTCGCAGGCGGCCTTCGAGCGCGACATGAAGACTCCCGCCTTCGCCGCGCTGGTCGCGCGCTTTTCCGAGATGGCCAGCGTGACCGAAACCATCGCGGGCGACGGAATACCACCGGGCTACCAGCGCCATGCCTGAGTCGATTCCGCCGAGCGAACTCCCGGGAGTGGCCTGCCGCTTCATGGCCGCGCCCGAAGGGGTCGCCTGCGCCTGGGTGAGCCTCGACGAAGTGGCCGATGGCGTGCCCGCCGCCGGAGCGCTGGCCGCGCCGCTCGCGGCACTGCTCAGTGAAGAGGAACGACGGCGCTACGCGCAGCTGCGCATCCGCAAACGGCGCATCGAGTGGCTTGCCGGGCGAATCGCCGCCAAGCACGCACTGCAGCGGCTCACCGGCAGCCGCCGCTTCCCGAGCCAGGCGAGCGTGCGCACCGGCGCCGACGGACGGCCCGTCTTCGATGCGAACACGCTGTCGATCAGCCACAGCCGCCACGAGGCCATGGCCGCCGTTGCGCGCACGCCGATCGGCGTCGACACCGAGACCTTCGACGCCATGCGTGCCGACAGCCTCGCCGCGCTGGTGCGGCCTCGCGAAGCAGAGGTGCTGCGCTGC
>CAJPFZ010000582.1 GCA_905339355.1 Burkholderiaceae bacterium | reverse complement strand
AGCTCCATCGCCCACTCGGCCACTTCGGTGGTCAAGCGCCGCGACAGCTCGTCGGCTTCGTTGAGGAAGATGTTGAACAGCGGAATGCCGATGCGCAGCGGTCCGACGATCTTGACCTGTTCTTCTTCGCTGAACGGCGCGGCGGGCGCTTCGGGTGCGGCAGCAGCCTCGCCGCCCAGGTCGGGCGGCACCGCCGGCGCGGCGCGCAGGTCGAGGTCGATCAGGTCGAATGCGGCGTCGGCACCCGACTCGATGCGGTCGGAGCCGACCGGCGACGCCGGCGCTGCGGTGGAGCCGAGCTCGAACGGCGCGAAGAGTGCCGGCGCGCCGGCGTACACGCCGAACGCATCGCCAGCGGCTGGCGTTGGCGCGGCCAGCGGTGTGTCGAACTTCGACAGGTCCAGCTCGAACGCCAGTTCGTTCTCGGCGCTCGTCGGTGTGGGGGCGCGCAGATCCAGGTCGCTGGCGCTGGGCAGTTCGGGCGGCAGCGACAGGGCGATCGGCTCGAGCGTCTCGGGGACTGAGCCCATTTCCTGCACGTCGGGCAGGTCGGCCAGCACGAATGCCGAGTCGGTGGCGTCGGCCTGCGCAGGTGCTGCCGGCGGCTTCGCGGGAATCGCGGGCGGTGCCGCCGGGGCGGCAGGCGCCGCGGCGCCCGGCTCGCGCAGGGCCAGCGCCTTGGTCTCGACGAGCTTGGGGTCGCGCCCGCCGTCGCGGCGCGCGGCGATGTCTTCGACCCACCCCTTGAGGTAGTCGAGCGACCAGCGGGTGAATCCGAGCAGTGGCTCGTCGGCCGGATGCTGGTCGGCAAGCCGCGTGTTGTAGAGCTGCTCGCAGGCCCAGGCGGCGTCGCCGAAGGCCTTCAGGCCAACCATGCGCGAGCTGCCTTTGAGGGTATGGAAGGCGCGGCGGACGGTGGTGAGTTGACCCAGGTCGTCGGGAGCGCCGGCGAGGTCGGCGCACGCCGCCTCGGCGGTCTCGACCACCTCGCGCGCTTCCTCGAGGAAGATCTCGCGCATCTCGTCGTCTTCGGCGAGATCGACGGTGGCGGCCGCAGGCGGCGTGACGCTCACCTGCGGCGCCGGGGCGGCAGGCGCGCTCACTTCGTCCAGGCCGATCGGGCCCGACGCGGTGGAAACGAAATCGACCAGCGCTTCGGAGAGCTGTCCGCGCACCGAGGCGATGTCGTCGGCGTCGCCGTGGGCCTGCTCGAGCGCTTCCTGCGCGTGGGTCACGGTGGCGGCGAGTGCCGGCTGGTCGGCGGCCTGCGCCTGCTGCGACAGGCGCTCAAGGTCGCGCTCGACGTCTTCGGTCGACACGTCTTCGCGCACCGCGCTGAAAGCGAGCATCTGCGCCTGTTCGATCAGGCGCGGCTCGACCGCCACCGGCGAGGCGGCCGTGTGGGCGCTGGCGCGCTGCTCGCTGCGGCCCATCACCGGATTCAGGGTCCCGGCGACAGCGTCGTAGGTGAACAGCGACTTCGCCATCTGCGGCTGCACGCTGAGCATGTCGATCAGGAAGCCGAGCGCGCCGAGGTTGCCGGCCAGGCGATCGAACACGCCGGCCTGCGCCACACGTTCGGGATCGATCTCGGTCGCGACCAGGCCGTCGACCTCGTCGCGCATGCGCAGCAGCGCCTGCGAGGCCTGGTCCATGCCGAGCACCGACAGCACGCCGCGCATCGCGCCCAGCTGGTTGGGCACCGGAATCAGCACGTTGCGGTCGGCCGGGTTGCGGAAGAACTGGTCGATCAGCTTCTCGGCCTCGGACAGCGAGGCGCGCAGTTCCTGCACGACGCTGCCCATGGTCTGGCGGTCGGAGACGCGGCGGTACAGGTCCTCCATCCAGCCTTCGAGCGGCTCCGGCGTGGCGCCCTGTCGCACCGCGGCAATGCGGTCGGCCAGACGGTGCACGCGCTCGCCCTGCAAGACGGTGTCGAAGTCGGCGTCTTCGAGCGCGGCTTCGACGTACAACAAGGCCGTGGCGACCTCCATCGCAAGCGGCGCGCTCGGCGCCGCATTGCTGCCCTGGGTCATGACCACGGCGTGCGACAGCTCGCCCGCCATGGTCTCGCCCTGCGGGAACAGCCGCTTGAGCGAATCGCCCACCAGCGAGAACTGCTCGACCAGGCCGCCCATGCGGTGCATTTCGCCGCCGGCCACCGCCGACCACGACTCCTTGGCTGCCGACACGCGCTTGCGCGCTTGCGCGATGAGCGCCGGATCGAACTTGCCGAGCACGCTGTGTTCGTAGTCCACCGGCGCGTGATGCGCCAGCGCATAGCTCTGGCGCACCGAGGCGAGGCGCGGTGCCTTGCGGCCGTCGCCGGGCGAGTGCGACTGGGCACAGAAGAACAGCAGGTCCTGCGCGAGGCGCTCGGACACGTCGCCCTCGCCGCGCTCGACGATGCGCAGCTGCGCGAGCAGGCGCGAGGCGACGCGCTTGACG
>CAJPFZ010000581.1 GCA_905339355.1 Burkholderiaceae bacterium | reverse complement strand
CGAGCCGGTCAGTGCACGGCGCGATGCGGCGTCGTACCGCGTGGCGAAGTTCGTGCGGCGGCATCGGCTTGGCGTGGCCGCCGGCGGCATCACGGCGGTGGCGCTCGCCGTCGGGCTCACCACGACCCTGTGGCAGGCGCAGGAGGCACGCCGGCAGCGGGTGCAGGCGGAGGGGCTGATCGAGTTCATGCTCGGCGACCTGCGCAAGAAGCTGCAGCCGGTGGGACGGCTGGACGTGCTGGATGCGGTGGGGGAGAAGACGCTCGCGTATTACGCGGCGCAGGACACGGACCAGCTCGATGCTGCCTCCCTGGGACGGCGCGCACGGGCTCTGCACCTCATCGGCGAGATTCACGAAAAGCGGGGCCGGCTCGACGATGCGTCCGCTGCATTTCAGCAGGCGTCCGACACGACGGCGCGGCTGCTGCAGCAGGCGCCGACGGATGGACAACGTGTCTTCGACCATGCCCAAAGCGTCTTCTGGGTCGGCTACATCGCTCGCCGGCGGGGTCATGGAAAAGAGGCCGAGGCTGCCTTTCGCGGCTATGGCGACCTGGCGCAACGCCTGGCCAGACTGGACCCGGACAATCTCGACTGGAGACTGGAGACGGCCTACGCCGCGAACAACCTGGGTGTGCTGTTCCTCGAGACCGGGCGCGCTGCCGACGCGCTGGTCGCGTTCAAGGATGCGCGCCGTGCGTTGTCTGCGCTGGCCCTGGCACGCCCCGAGCTGAACTTCGATCTGGCGCACGCCGATGGCTGGATAGCCAAGGCGCTGGAGATGCAGGGCGACTACGAGTCGGCGTTGTCCGCCCAGGGCGCCAAGCTCGAACTGCTGCGACTGATTCCCGATGCCGCCCGCAACCGGGACGTGCAGCGCCTGATCGCCAATGCGCACTCCGACGCGAGCAGCCTGCACATGGCGCGAGGGCAGATGGCGCAGGCCTCGGGCGAGGCGGACAAGGCGCTGCGCGAGTTCGATTCACTGCTGAAGCTCGACCCCGCCAATCGACTGTGGCTCGACGATGCCGGTTTCGCTCGCCTTCGCGCTGCCGAAATCAAGCTGACACTCGGTCGCAAGGAAGACGCGGTCGCATTGCTGGAGACCGCGTCCAAAGACATGGGACCATGGACCCCGGCCGATGGCTCCGCAGGGCCGCGCCGAACGCGCCTGATCGGTCTGTTGCTGGCTCAGCGGGCACGCGTCGAGCTGGCAGGCGGCCCCGCATCTCCTCGCGCATCGCTGAAAGCGTTCGTCGCCAGTGCGGCACCACCCGGTTCTTCGGGGCTGCTCGTGGATGCGGAGCTCGCCCGCGTCGTCGCCGCGGTTGAACTGCTTCTGGGCGATTTGCTGGCTCGCGACGGACTGCGCCAAACAGCCGTCGGACACTGGGAGGCCGTTGCCCGGCGGCTGCGTCCGCTGGCGGTCCGCGGCGACGCGCACCTGTTGACGCTGCTCGCACGTGCCGAGGTGCGGCTGGGCCGGGTCTCCGAAGCTCGCGCGCTCGCGCGCCAGATCGAGTCATCGCAGTATCGGCACCCCGACCATGCCGTACTCGTCCAAGAACTTGCCCATGGCACGGGGGCCGGGCAGCAGGTCATTCAACCAAGGAGATAACAATGTCCAAAGTCGAGGTATCGGTCGTCAACGGATATATCACTGTCGATCATGAAACGCTGTCGATGGTCGGCAAGGGACGCAACGCGCCGATTCAGTGGGACCTGACGACGCCGGGTTGGACCTTCCCGTCCAACGGAATCGAGATCGAAGGCAACGACGGCGAGTTCACCGGGCTGGGGCCCATAGCCAAGGGCAGGAAGTTCAAGTGCATGGACCGCAACAGCGGCGGCAAGGCCTACAAGTACAACATCAACGTCACCAACGGAAAGACGACGCTGACGCTCGATCCGATCATTCAGAACGAGCCCTGAGCCGTGCGCTCGGCGCGTTCACCTGATTCCATCCCATAGCAGCTTTGCGCCCGTCAAGAACATCCCGCTGTACGCCAGCCGATAGAACCAGGTCGACGCGATGCGCCGGGTGAGCCACACGCCCAGCCACACGCCGACCGGCGCCAGCGGCAGCAGCACGAGCGAGGTCGACATGTTCCTCGCGTCGATGAGCCCGAGCCACGCATAGGGCACCCATTTCGACAGGTTCACCGCGGCGAAGAACACCGCCATCGTCGCGGTGAACCGGATCGGCGGCAGCCGCAGCGGCAGCACGTAGGCGCTGATCGGGGGGCTGCCGGCGTGGGCGACGAAGCTCGTGAAGCCCGAGGCGATGCCGAGCACGAAGCCGAGCCGCTTCGACGGCGGCGGCGCGTCCGCACGTGGCGGGAACACGAGCCGCTGGGCGAGGAACAGCAGCGTGAGCGCGCCCACGATCGCGGCCACCGTCTTGGCCGACAACACCCCGAACAGCAGCGTGCCGACCGCCGTGCCGATCAGCCCCGCCGGCAGCAGCAGCCGCAGCAGCTCGCGATCGCGCTCGCGCCACAGCTGCTGCAGGCCGGCGGCGTCCATCACCAGCAGCAGCGGCAGCATGATCGCCGCCGCCTGGGGCACCGGCACCGTGAGCGCCATCACCGGCACCGCGAGCGAGCCGAAGCCGCCGAGGAAGCCGCTTTTTGCGAGCCCCATCAGCAAGACGGCGGGCACGGCGACCAAGTAGAACGACGGGTCGGGAACGAGGGAGAGGTTCAAGCGTGCTCGCAAACGGAGGGCGTGTTTTTCGGTGTCCGGCTGCGCCGCGTGGATCCATGCGGGCCGCCGTCTTGGCGGGCGACAATGCCCGCATGTTCGCACCCTCGCAAACCGACGTCCGCCGCTTCTTCTGCGACGCCTACCGCAAGCAGCGCGAGGGCATGCCGATGACGCCGCTGGAGCTGCTGGCCGCCGACTGGATCAGCCAGCACCCCGAGTACCACGGGGAGCTCGGCGACGTGGACGCGGCACTCGCCGCGGTGTTCGATGTCGAGGCCGGCCGCACCAACCCGTTCCTGCATCTGTCGATGCACTTGTCGATCACCGAGCAGGTCAGCATCGATCAGCCGCGCGGCATCAAGCAGGCCTTCGAGCTGCTTGCCGCCCGGCGCGGATCGATGCACGACGCGCAGCACGAGGTGATGGAGTGCCTGGGCGAGATGATGTGGGCCTCGCAGCGCAGCGGCCTGCCGCCGGACGGCGAGAAGTACATCGACTGCGTGCGCCGCCGCGCCACGCGCTGAATCGATCTCAGAACTCGATGTTGTCGATGAGGCGGGTGTTGGCGAGCTTGGCGGCGCCCAGCGCCACCAGCGGCGCATCGCCCGCAGCGGGGCTCGCGAGATCGCTGCGGCGGCGCACCGTCAGGTAGTCGGGCGCCCAGCCTTGAGCCGCCAGCTCACGCATCGCCTGCGCTTCCAGTTCCACCAACCGTGACGGCGCCTCCCGATACCGCTCGGCCAGCAGCCGCAGCGCAGCGACGAGTTCGGTTGCCTTGCTTCGCTGTTCCTCGCTCAGGTAGCCGTTGCGCGACGACAGTGCGAGGCCGCTCGAGGCGCGGCAGGTCTCGCCCGCCTCGATGGCGATCGGCAGTGCGAACTGCTCGACCATGCGGCGGATCACCATCAGCTGCTGATAGTCCTTCTTGCCGAACACCGCGAGCTTGGGCCGCACGCAGCCGAAGAGTTTCATCACGACGGTGCACACGCCGGTGAAGAATCCCGGGCGGAAGTGGCCCTCGAGGATGTCGGCGAGCGCCGGGTCGGGCAGCACCTTGAAGGTCTGCGGCTGCGGATAAAGCTCCTGCTCGTCGGGCGCGAAGACGATGTCGCAGCCGGCCGCGTCGAGCAACTCGCAGTCGCGGGCGAGCGTGCGCGGGTAGCGGTCGAAGTCCTCGTGCGGCGCGAACTGCAGCCGGTTGACGAAGATGCTCGCCACCACCGGCATGCCGTGGCCCGCGGCCTGGCGCACGAGGCTCAGGTGCCCCTCGTGCAGGTTGCCCATCGTCGGCACGAAGGCGCAGGTGCCCGCGTCCGGCAGCAGCCGGCGCAGCTCGGCCAGGGTGTGGATCGTCTTCATCATCAGTACCCGTGCAACGTGTCGTCGGGAAAGCGGCGAGTCTTCACCTCATCGACGAAGCTGCGGATCGCAGCCTCGATCGACGGTGCGCCCTCCATGAAGTTGCGCACGAAGCGCGGCAGCTTGCCGCGTGTGAGGCCCAGCATGTCGTGAAGCACAAGCACCTGGCCGGAACAGCCCTTGCCGGCGCCGATGCCGATCACCGGTATGGCGAGGCTTCGCGTGATCTCGCTCGCCACCGCACTGGGCATCAGTTCGAGCACGAGCATCGCCGCGCCGGCGTCCGCGAGTTCCACGGCATGCCGCTTCAGCGTCGCGGCCGCTTCGTCGTTGCGGCCTTGGATGCGGTAGCCGCCGAGCGCGTGCACCGACTGCGGCGTGAGGCCGAGGTGCGCGCACACCGGAATGCCGCGCTCGGTGAGGAAACGCACCGTGTCGGCGGTCCAGCCGCCGCCTTCGAGCTTCACCATCTGCGCGCCG
>CAJPFZ010000580.1 GCA_905339355.1 Burkholderiaceae bacterium | reverse complement strand
TGGGCGCTGCGCGAGGTCGATGCAATGCATGCTGCGGTCATCACCGGCGTGTTGCCGCTGGGCACGGCGATCGCGGCGGCGATTGCCTTTCGACAGCGACCCTCGAACGGGTTCTGGATCTGTGCGCTGGTCGGCTGCGGCCTGGTGCTGGCATTTGCCGCGCAGCGCGGCAGCGGCCGGCTGAGCGCCGCCGACGCCTTGCTGCTGCTCGCGGTGGCCAGCGCCTCGATCGGCTACGTGGCTGGCGCGCGGCTGTCGGCAACGTGGCGCGCCGAGCAGGTGATCTGCTGGGTGCTGGTGCTGAGCCTGCCCGTCACGATGCCGCTGGCGCTGGCCACATGGCCCGCGCAGCCGGTGCGCGCGAGCGCATGGCTCGGCTTCGGCTACGTGACGCTGTTTTCGATGTGGCTCGGCTTCTTCGCCTGGTACCGCGGCCTCGCGCTCGGCGGCACGGTGCGGGTGAGCCAGGTGCAGCTGGTGCAGCCCTTTCTTGCCCTGCTGTTCGCCGTGCCGGTGCTCGGCGAGCGGCTCGACGCCACGACCATCGTCTTTTCGCTGGCCGTGATCGCCACCGTGTTCATCGGAAAGCGCATGCCCACCGATCTGCGGCGCGCCTGAGCGCCATCAACGATTCCACAGGAGACGCCCATGCCCTTTCAACAAGCCCGCCGTGCCGAGCGAATGAATCCGTCGATCATCCGCGAGATCCTCAAGGTCACCGAGCGCCCCGGGGTCATTTCGCTGGCCGGCGGTCTGCCTTCGCCGGAGACCTTTCCGGTCGAGGCGATGCGTGCCGCCGCCGAGCGCGTGCTGCGCGATTCGCCGCGCGAGGCGCTGCAATACGCCGCCAGCGAAGGGTACGGACCGCTGCGCGAGTGGGTCGCAGGCGAACTCACGGCGCAAGGCCTGCGGGTGGACGCCGCACAGGTGCTGATCACGACCGGCTCGCAGCAGGGGCTGGATCTTGTCGGCAAGATCCTCATCGATGCGGGCAGCCGCGTCGCCGTCGAGTCGCCGACCTACCTCGGCGCGCTGCAGGCCTTCAACCCCTACGAGCCGGAGTTCGTCTCGATCGCGTGCGACGACGACGGTCCGCTGCCGCAGGCGCTGGACGCAGCGAAGGGCGCGCGCTTTCTCTATGCGCTGCCGAACTTTCAGAACCCGAGCGGCCGCTGCATGAGTGCGCCGCGGCGCGACGCGCTGATGGCCAAGGCGCAAGCCATCGGCCTGCCGGTGGTCGAAGACAACCCCTACGGCGACCTCTGGTTCGACGCGCCGCCGCCGGCGCCGCTCGCCTCGCGCTGGCACGAGGGCACGGTGTACCTCGGCTCGTTTTCCAAGGTGCTGGCGCCCGGGCTGCGCCTCGGTTACGTGGTTGCGCCCAAGCCGCTCTACCCCAAGCTGCTGCAGGCCAAGCAGGCGGCCGACCTGCATTCCCCGAGCTTCAACCAGCGCCTGGTGCACGAGGTGATTCGCAACGGCTTTCTGCGCGAGCATGTGCCGACGATCCGCGAGCGCTACAAGATGCAGCGCGACGCGATGCGCGTGGCGCTCGAGAAGCACATGCCGCCCGGCTGCCGCTGGAACGTCCCGGTCGGCGGCATGTTCTTCTGGATCGAACTGCCCGAGCAGGTGGACGCGATGGCGCTGCTGCCGCAGGCGGTGGAGCGCGGCATGGCGTTCGTTCCCGGCGCGGCGTTCTATGCCGACCGGCCGTTGCGCAACACGCTGCGCCTGTCGTTCGTCACGGTGCCCGCGCCGAGCATCGGCGAAGGCATCGCCGCGCTCGCGCAGACGCTGAAGGAGCACCAGCGATGAAATTCCGGTTCACGCAAGTCGATGTCTTCACCGACATCGCGCTGCGCGGCAATCCGCTCGCGGTCGTGCATGCGGCCGAGGCCCTGAGCGAGGCGCAGATGCAGGCCTTCGCACGCTGGACCAACCTGTCGGAAACGAGTTTTCTGCTGCCGCCCACGCGTGCCGAGGCCGACTACCGCGTGCGCATCTTCACGCCGGGCGGCGAGCTGCCGTTTGCAGGGCATCCGACGCTGGGCAGCTGCCACGCATGGCGAGAGCAGGGCGGCGCGCCGAAGACGGCGGGGCGGGTGGTGCAGGAATGCGGCGTCGGGCTGGTGCCGATCCGGCTCGATGGCGAGCGCGCCGCCTTCGCCGCACCGCCATCGAAACGCGAACCGGTCGTCGCCGCCGAACTCGCGCGCGTGCTCGCGGCACTGGGCCTGCGGGCATCGGCCGTTCGCCTCGCACAGTGGCTGGACAACGGGCCCCGCTGGTTGACGCTGCTGGTCGACGACGCATCGACGGTGTTGGCGCTCGATCCCGATCATGCCGCCCTGAAGGGGCTCGCAAAGGTGGGGGTCGTCGCACCGCATCCGGCCGGCGGCGAGTGCCAATTCGAAGTGCGCGCGTTCGCCGCGCCGGTGGGCATCAACGAGGACCCGGTCACGGGCAGCCTCAACGCCAGCATCGCGCAGTGGCTGATGGACGAGGGCCTCGCGCCCGCGCAGTACGTGGCGGCGCAGGGCACTCGGCTCGATCGATCGGGGCGGGTGCACGTTCGCCGCGACGCCGGCACCGTGTGGGTGGGCGGCGGCAGCGTCAGCTGCATTCGCGGCGAGGTGAACCTGTGAGTGCGGAACTCGACCATCTCGTGATCGCAGCCCGCACGCTGGACGAAGGCGTCGCGTGGTGCGAGGCGACGCTCGGCGTCACGCCCGGCCCGGGCGGCCGGCATGTGTTGATGGCGACGCACAACCGCGTGTTCTCGCTGGCGTCGACGCGGTTTCCGCGCGCCTACTTCGAGATCATCGCGATCGATCCGCAGGCCGCGCCGCTGTCACGCCGGCGCTGGTTCGACCTCGATTCGCCGGCGCTGCAGAAGGCGCTGCAAGACGGCCCGCGCCTCGTGCATTGGGTGGCGCGATGCGGCGACATCGACGATCGCTGCGCGCGCCTGCAAGCCGCTGGCATTGACCGCGGCGAGGTGCTTGCCGCCGAGCGCGACACCCCGCAAGGACCGCTGCGCTGGCGCATCAGCGTGCGCGACGACGGCGCACGCTTGTTCGATGGCGCCTTGCCGACGCTGATCGCCTGGGGCGAGCGCCATCCGGCCGACACGCTGCCCGCGAGCGGCGTGATGTTGGAGTCACTGGGCGTGGCCGGCCTGCCGACAGCCGCCATGCACGCCTGCCATGTGGATGGCGTGGCGATGGTCGATGGCGGTCCGCCCCTGCTCGCACGCCTGTCGACACCCCGCGGGCCCGTCACCTTGCAAGCACCTTCCCTGGAGCCGCCCCATGTTCAGCGCTGAGCAACTCGCCGATGCCCGGCGCATCGTGCGCGAAGTGTTTGCACCGACGCCGCAACAGCGCTGGCCGCTGCTCGACCGGCGCCTCGGCGCGAGCGTGTGGGTCAAGCACGAGAACCACACGCCGGTGGGCGCGTTCAAGCTGCGCGGCGGGCTGACCTACTTCGACGGTCTGCGCCGGCGCGAACCAGCGTGCCGAGGCGTGGTCAGCGCAACCCGCGGCAACCACGGCCAGTCGGTCGGCTTCGCGGCGCGCAGAGCCGGGCTGCAGGCGAGCATCGTCGTGCCCCGCGGCAACTCGCAGGAGAAGAACGCCGCGATGCGCGCACTCGGCGTCGAGCTGATCGAACACGGCGACGATTTCCAGGCGGCACGCGAACACGCCGCGGCGCTCGCCCGGCGCGACGGCCTGCACATGGTGCCGTCCTACCACGACGACCTCGTGCGCGGCGTGGCGACCTACTGGCTGGAACTGTTCGAAGCGGTGCAGCCGGACGTCGTCTTCGTGCCGATCGGCCAAGGCTCGGGCATCTGCGCCTGCATCGCGGCACGCGCCCACACCGGCGTGCGCACGCGCATCGTCGGCGTGGTGTCGGCGCATGCGACGGCCTACCTCGACTCGTTTCGCAGCGGCCGGCTGACCGAGTCGCCCGTGACGACGCAGCTGGCCGACGGCATGGCCTGCCGCGTGCCCGACGCCCAGGCTCTCGCACTGATCCGCCAGGAGGTCGACGACGTGGTGGCGGTCACCGACGACGAAGTCGCGCAGGCGATGCGCGTGCTGTTTGCCGACACGCACAACGTGGCGGAGGGCGCGGGCGCCGCATCACTCGCGGCCGCGCTGCAGCAGCGCGAACGCTGGGCCGGCCGGGTGGTCGGCGTGGCGCTCACCGGCGGGAATGTGGACAGCGATGTGTTTGCGCGCGTGCTGGTGGGCGGCACGCCGGCAACGCAGACGCCGGCGGCCGAGCCGGCCTAGCGGCGCAGCCGCCAGGCGTTGCGCAACGAGGCCCAGGCGGCCGCGCTCTGCGGATCGCTCTCGCGCACGAAGGCGCTGTAGCGGCGCCAGATGACGAACACGCTCGCGCCGATCAGGCCGAGCAGCGTGCCGGCCAGCATGATGAGCGCACGCGAAGGCTTGGACTTGTAGTCTGGGGGCAGCGCCTGGTCGACCTGCTGCAGCGTGGTGCCTTCCTTCGCTTCGTCCAGCTTGGCGATCTCGTACTGGCGCACGATGCCTTCAAGCAGCGTTTCCTGCAGCTTCAGCTCGCGGCGGGCCCGCACATAGTCGATCGCGGCGGCGGGGATCTTGCCGACCGGCATATCGACCGCGCTGCCGGTGGCGCCGCCCTGCGTGGACTCCATGCGCGCGAGTTCGCCGCGCAGTGCACGCAGCTCGGAATTCAGGCGCAGGACGTCGGGGTTCTGCTCGGTGGCCGAGGTGCGCAAGACCTTGAGCTGCACTTCACGTTCGGCAATCAGCGCGCGCAGCTGCGCGGCGCCGCCGATCAGCGCCTCGGCTTGTTTGTCGAGCACGATGACGCCGGACTTCTCCTGCACCTGCTGCAGATCCTGCTCGGCCTTGATCAGATGCTCCTTCGTGTCCTTCAGCTGCTGCTCGTAGAACACGCGGCGCTGCTGGGCTTCGGACACGGCGAGTCGGCTGAGCACCTTGGCGAGTTCGGCGGGGTAGGCGTTGGCCAGCTCCGCGGCGAACTTCGGGTCTTTGTCGTCGACTTCCACAGAGATCACTCCGCTCTTCTTGTCGGACGACGCGCGAACGTAGGACGGCAACATCTTTCGCAACGCTTCGTGGTTGGGCGCCTCGTAGTGCGCTTTCAGGTCGAAGCGCTGATCCAGCGCACGGGTGATGCTGTCGCTCTTCAACAGAGCCACGTACAACTCGTCGGGTGTCTTGGCCCCCAGGCCTCCCGCGAGCCCGCCCAGTTGACCCAGAGCAGCGAGCGCTGCCGCCGAGCTGCTCTGCTGTTGCGAACCGGGTGGCAGCATTGATGTCCGTGCGGTGTAGATCGGCGTCATCAGGAACGCCGTGGCGGTGGCGAGCACGGCCGCCGCGAGCGTCGTGAGTCCGATCAGCCGCTTGCCCTCGCCGATCCAGGTCAGCAGGTCCACGAGGCCGACCTGCGGACCGTCGTCTTCGATCTCGTCGGCGAGCGGCTCTTGCATCGGCGCCATGTCAGTGGACGTCATGTCGATCTCAGTTGTTGCGCAGGGTCTGGATAGCCGCGGCCCCGAGGCCGAACTGCGAGAAGATCTGCGACCAGTCCTTCAGGTTGCGCACCAATGCGCGGCCCCAGGTTTCGTAGTCGAGCTGGTTCGGCACGACCACCGCGTCGCCGGGCTGCAGCTCCTGCGATTGGACGCCGCCGTAGCCGAAGAAGCCCCGCCGCTCGTTGGCGCTTGTCACGGTGCCGTCGGCGCGCAGCACGAACATGTTCGACATGTCGGCCGCTTCGTCGAGTCCTGCCAAGCGCACGTAGTCGCCTGCGGTGCGCCCCGGCTTCCACAGGAAGGCGTTGTTGTTGACGACGGCGCCCGCCACGGTCACGAAGCCAGGCCGCGCGGGAACGGTGACGCGGTCGCCATGCTCCATGGGCACGTCCGGCAGCGAGTCGGCGCTGCGCGCATCCGGGTCGAGTTCGAGAGCGATGCGGCCGTTCGGCTGCAGCTGGGCGAGCCGCGCGAGCTGCGCCTGCGTCGCCGCGTTGCTGACCGCGGCGCTGCGGTCGGCCGAGACGTCGTCGCGCCGGTTCGCGGCATCGCGCGCGGTCTGCGTCGCCGACAGGGCTTGCAGCCGCGTCATCGCCGCGTTCAGGTTCTCGCGCTGGCGCTGGCGCGTTTCCTCGCGGCTGAACTCCAGGCCGTAGACGTACGCCTGCGCGGTGAATCCTCCCGCGCGGTCGATCAGGCCCTTCAATGTTTCGCCGGGCAGCAGCTGGTACACGCCCGGTGCGGCCACCTCGCCCTCGAGCGAGACCAGCCGCGTCTGGCGCGCCACCGGCACGCGGATGTCCTTCTGGCTGTAGACCGTCACCACGTCGCCGGGAAGCAGCTCGACGTTGTGCACCGGGTCGCGCTGCAGCACGGCGCGGCCGAGGTTGAACGGGATCACCTGCGTCGACAGGTCCTTCATGTTCAGGCGCTCAACCACGGCGTAGTCCCAGTTGAGTTCTTCGAACAACGCCGCCGGTGCCTTCTTGGCGCGCTCAGCGGCCATGCGATCCTCCTGCTGTTCGCTAGAGCGGCGGGCGCGACGCGAAGATGCGCCATCGGCCACGCCCGATGCGAAGTCGTCGCGCGAGAAGTCGCGATTCGAAGCCGCGTTCGATTCGCGCGCTTCACGAGATCCGCGTGGATCTCGTGCCTCTCGTGAATCGCGCGAATCGGCGGACTCATCCTCGTCCTCGATCACCTGGACCAGCAGGTTCTTGCGCCGGTAGAAGTCTGGCGAGATCAGCGCGTCGCGGTCGGGAATCAGGTCGCTGATGCGCATGCCGGGGGTGTGCGGATAGCGCAGCGGCTGCGCCACGTGGCCCTTCAAGGTGACGGCGTTGGCGAACTGCGGCGAGATCGCCAGCAGCGTCACGATGTCGCCGTCGCGCACCGGTTTTTGCAGCCCGGCCGGATCGAGCTTGAACCCCTCGACCACGCGCGCCGCCTTGGGCTGCGTCGGGTCGATGCGCTCGAGCTGCCCGCGGTGCTGGCTCGCGAGCACCGGCGCCCCGCCGGCATAGCGCAGCAACTCGCTCAGGGGCTCCTGCGGCTCCTTCAGTTCATAGATCGCGGGGTTTTCCAGCGCGCCCGTCAGCGCGACGCGCGCGCCCACCGGCTGGAACACGAGCACGTCGCCGGCGGCCAGCTGCAGGTCCTTGGACTTGTCGCCTTGCACCAGGAATTCGTAGACGTCGAGTTCGGAGATGACCTTGCCGTCGCGGCGCAGACTCAGCTTGCGCATCGAGCCGTTGGGGCCGGGCCCGCCCGCGGCCACCACGGCCGACAGGATCGTCGACTGGCTGGGCAACGTGTAGACACCGGGCCGTTGTGCCGGCCCGACGACGAACACCTTGAGCCCGCGCAGGTGCCCGAGTGTCACGTTCAGGCTGAAATTGGTGAACACGCGGCCGATCTGCGCACGCAGGTGGCGTTCGATGTCCGAGGCCTTGATGCCGGCGACGTTGAAGCTGCCGACTTTCGGCAGGTTGATCTGTCCGTTGCGGTCCACCGTCGCGCGGTAGTCGACATCGATCGAACCCCAGGCGCGGATCACGAGTTCGTCGCCCGGTCCGACGACGTAGTCGCTCGACACAGGCACGTTGTCCAGCGGACCTTGCGCCGTCGCCGCGGCATCGGCGAAGAAGTTCGCGCCGAACACCGGCAGCAGGCGGCCGGTCGCCGTCTCGACGAATTTCTGGAACTCGCTGGGGCGCGGCGGCGGGAACTGCACGCGCCGCTGTTCGCGGTCGACGTCTTCGCCAGGGCGCATGCCGCCGTCCTGCGGCGAGCGCAGGCTGGGCCCCGCATCGGGCGCGGCTTGTCCCGGCTGCCCCGAGGGCTGCGTTCCGGGCCGTGGCATGCCCGGGCGCTGCACGCTGGAGGGCGGCTGGTACCCCGGCGTCACGAAGGTGCCGCCGCTCGGGGCCGTGTTGTCGAGCGGCGACTGCGCCAGCGCGGGCCCGCTGGCGAGGCTCAGGGCTAGCAGGAAATGAAGAGGGCGCATGCTGAGATGGGGCAAGTAGCCGTGAAGGAACAACGGTGCACGCGGGCACTGCGGCACTCGGCGTGCGGCGACGGCGCGCAGCCCGCGATGGTACTGGATGCCGCCACCGGCCCCGGCCCGCCCGGCCGGGCCGCGCGGCGGCGCGGCCCTATCATTCCGGCGGAGGTTCTCACGATGTCCGACAGCACGGTTACGCAGCCCACTGCGGAGCTGTTCCGCGAAGACGCCCAGCTGCGCGAGTGCGAGGCGCGCATCACGGCGTTCGACGAACGCGGCATCCGGCTCGACGCAACGGTGTTCTACCCACACGGCGGCGGCCAGGCCGGCGACAGCGGCGAGCTGCGCTTCGCCGATGGCCGCTGTATCGCGATCGCCGACACCCGCAAGGGCGACACGCCGGGCGAGATCGTTCACGTGCCCGCCTCGGGGCAGGACGCGTTGCTTGCCACACTGCGGCGCGGCGACGCGCTGACGGCCCACATCGACTGGACACGCCGCCATCGTCACATGCGCTTTCACACGGCGACGCACCTGTTGTGCGCGCTGGTGCCGCATCCGGTGGACGGCTGTTCGATCACCGCCGCCTACGCCCGGCTCGATTTCCACATGAGCGAGCCGCTGGACAAGGAGGCGCTCAGCGCGGGGCTGGCGCGCCTGGTGGCCGAGGCGCACCCGGTGTCTCAGCGCTGGATCAGCGATGCCGAACTCGACGCCAATCCCGGCCTCGTGCGCAGCATGAGCGTGCAGCCCCCGCGCGGCACGGGCCGGGTGCGACTCCTGGAAGTGGCCGGCGTCGATCTGCAGCCCTGTGGCGGCACGCATGTCGCCAACACGGCCGAGATCGGTGCCGTGGTGGTGACGAAGATCGAGAAGAAGTCCGCGATGACTCGCCGCGTCGTGCTCGGCTTCACCCCGGCCGACTGAGCGCGCGCATGGAGGGGACGCTAGTCCTTGCGGTACTCGTCGTGGCAGGCCTTGCACGCCTGACCGACCGGGCCGAAGGCGGCCTTGATCTGGTCCAGGTTGCCGGTCTTGGCCGCGGCGTTCAGCTTGGCCATCTCTTCCTGCATCTTCGTCGCCGCGGCGCGGAACTTGTCGCTCTCTTTCCAGATTTCCGGCTTGGCGCGTGTCTCGCCCTTGTCGGTGCCTTCACCGAAGGCCGTGTACGGCAACTTGGACATCAGCGTCGCGATCTCGGCATTCTCGGCCGCCGCCTTGGCGTCGAACGGCACCTTGCCGTTCGCCATGGCACCCACGCGTCCGAAATGCGCTGCCATCACATTGAAGGCCCCCTTGCGGTACTTGATCGCGTCTTCGGGCTTGGCGAACTGGGCTGCGGCGGGCAGCGCCATCATGAGGCCGGCTGCAGCGGCCATTATCCCGAGCGTCGTTTTATCCAGAGTGAAGCCGGCCGCCACCAATGTGCACCGCAGCGGATCCGAGGTTCGAACTCCGCATAAGGTCTGCGAGCGGATGGCATCGCCGCATCCGATTTGCTGCGGCGAGCGTATGTCGCTGCCATGGTCACGCGATCGGTCAAGCAGCCACGCCCCGAGTGCCCGCCAACGGTCCGGGCGATCGTGCGCGCGTGGCATGCCGACCGCAGCATCAGCGAGTCCAGCGCAAGGCAGTACCTGGGGTGGATCTCGCGCTTCCGCTGCTACTGCGCCCAGCTCGGCCTATGCGAGCTTGACGAACTCACGTACGAGGGGGCCAGGCGCTTCAGGGGCTGGTGCGCGCGGACGCGCAGGAGCGAGGAAGGCCACATCGGGAACGTAAGTTCGTCGTTGCGCGCTCTGCGCCGCGTCTACGAGGTCATGGGCATGCGAGTCCCGCCGTGGCAGCCTGTCGAGCGCCGTGCGCCGCCCACCTCGGCCGTCTTGCGCGACTACGCCACGCATCTCGCCCGGCATCGAGGCAACCCAGAAGCCACGGTCTACAAGAAGCTCGACCACATCGGCAAGCTGCTCGATCACTTGGCGGCCTCTGGCAAATCCTGGCGCCAGATGCGCCTGCCCGACATTGACGCGTTCCTCATCCAATGCGCTCATGGCTACTCGCGAGCGACGACGGCAGATGTCGCCAGCACCGTCCGATCCTTCGCCCGGTTCCTGCTGGCCAGCGGCCGCATAGGTGTGGATCTGGCCGACGCCGTGATCTCGCCGGTGCAACCCAAGTTCGAACGACCGCGGCGGGCCTGGCCCTGGGAGGATGTTCAGCGACTGCTGCGTGCCGTGGACACGAGCACGGCGAGGGGGCTGCGCGATCACGCGCTGCTGTTGATGATGAGCACCTACGGCCTCGGGGCCGGCGAGGCAATCCGTCTGCAACTGCATGACATCGACTGGAACGTCGGCACGCTGCGGATGACGCGTCCCAAGACTGGAGTGAGCTACGTCTTGCCGCTGCTGCCGGCCGTGGGCAAGGTGCTGGCGCGCTACCTGCGTCACGGCCGGCCGGCGTCGACACCTACGCGCCACGTGTTCGTTCAGGCGAAGGTGCCGTTCGGCGCACTCACGGCTTCGTCTGCGGTTCGGCACATCCTCGTCAAGCATGCCAAGGCCGCCGGCATCCAGGCGGCATACCTGGGCAGCCACGTGCTGCGCCACTCGAACGCGGCGCGGCAGATCGACGTTGGCACGCAGGCCCGGGTGCTAACGGAGTTGCTGGGGCACCGCGACTCGCAGTCGCTGTCGGCCTACGTCCGCATCGCTACGCAGTCGCTACGCGACGTCTCGCTACCGGTGCCGCGATGAACGCCAAGGTCACCGCCGAGTGCCTGGCCGTCGACGCTGCCGAGTTCCTCGCATTCAAGCGCGCTATGGGCATGGGCTACCGGCGCGCGGAGTTCGTGCTCAGCAGCTTCGTGCGCTTCGTTGCCGATCGGTACGGCGAACGGTCGGCGCCGCTGGAGCAAGCCGTGACGCTGTGGGCGACACGCATCGAAGGCCGCAAGGCCGTCACGTTGGGCAACGAGTTCGGTGTCGTGCGCCAGCTGTGCCTGTTCCGCCGCCGCAGTGACCCGCATGCGTTCGTTCCCGAGCACGCGGTGGCGCCGGTCAAGGAGTCGGTGTTCGTGCCCTACATCTTCAGCCGCAACGATGTCCTCGCCTTGATCGAGGCAGCGACGCGGCACGAAGGGCGCAGCATGTGGGGCGCGATGTTGCGCGCGCTCAGCCTGGTGCTGTACTGCACCGGCATGCGACTGGGCGAAGCCACGAGGCTGCGCCTGGACGACGTCGACCTGCGCCGCCAAGTCATTACTGTGCAGCGAAGCAAGGGGCGCTCGCGCGTCCTGCCGATCCGCGACGACCTCGCGGCCGAGTTGCGGCATTACCTTCGGCGCCGCGACGAGGTTCTGTCCGCCCG
This sequence comes from Burkholderiaceae bacterium, assembly GCA_905339355.1. Taxonomy (GTDB): domain Bacteria; phylum Pseudomonadota; class Gammaproteobacteria; order Burkholderiales; family Burkholderiaceae_C; genus Albitalea. The sequence continues at coordinate 1,462 of CAJPFZ010000580.1, read as the reverse complement.
CGGCGTCAGCGCGTCACCGGCGTTCTTCATCCGTCGCAACGCAACGGCGCTCACCCTGCGTGCCGCTTCGGACGCGCTGCGCCGGCTGCTGCGCGATCTGGAGCTGAAGCCCTCGCGCGGTCGCGCAGGTCCCAGGCCGTACGAGTTCCGGCATGCCTTTGCCGTGCATCGCTTGACCGCATGGGCGCACGAGGGCGTGGACGTTCATGTTCGGTTGCCAATGTTGTCTGCCTACCTCGGCCACGTGAACGTGCTGGGAACCGAGGTCTACCTCAAGGCCACGCCCGAGTTGCTGGAGCTGGCGAGCCAGCGCTTCGAGCGCCACGCAAGAGGCCGGCGACGCTCATCATGAGTCGCACGTCCTCGCGCGGCTTGTTCGCACAGGTCCAGGCGTACTTCACCGAGTACCTCCCGCGGCAACGAGGCGCCAGCGTTCACACGATCCGTGCCTACCGGGACGCCCTGACGCTGCTGTTCAAGTTCGTCGCCGGGCAGCACGGCCGTGGCGTCGCCTCCCTGCAGTTGAGCGACCTGAACGCCGACGCCGTGACGCGCTTCCTCGATCACATCGAGCTCGAGCGGTCGAACTCGCCGGCCACACGCAACTGCCGCCGAGCGGCGATCCGCGGCTTCTTCAAGCACTTGCTGCGTAACGACCTGACGCACTCGCTGCAGTACATGCGGGTGCTGGCCATCCCTGCGAAGAAGACCCGCCAGAAGCCGGCCACTTACCTCGAAGCGCAGGATGCGCGTCTGATCATCGGCATGCCGGACCGGCGCACGCGTGACGGCTGGCGCGACTACACGCTGCTGCTGTTCCTCTACAACTGCGGCGCCCGAGTTGCCGAAGCTGCTGGTCTGCACTGGGACGACCTGCAGTTGGTCGCCCCTCGGCACGTTCGCCTGCGTGGCAAGGGCAAGAAGGAACGCCTGCTGCCGCTGTGGCCGGAGACCGCGAACGCGTTGCATCGGCTGCGTGGCCTGACGCTCGGCGCTGACCACCAATGCGTGTTCACCAACCGGCACGGCCAGCCGATGACGCGCGACGGTATCGCCTACGTCCTCACCAAGCATGCGACTGCCGCGGCTCACGACAATCCGGCACTGCTGCGCAAGCGCATCACGCCGCACGTCCTGCGCCACAGCTGCGCCGTGGCGCTGCTGCAGTCGGGAACCGACGTGACTGTGATCCGTGACTACCTGGGCCACGCCAGCATCGCCACGACAGGGCGATACATCACGACCAACCTGCAGATGAAGCGCGACGCGATGCAGGCGTTCTGGAAGAAGGCTGGCATCGAGCCGGCGAGGACCAAGCCTTGGAAGCCCAAGGCCGACATGCTCGCGTTCTTGCAATCCTTGTGAGCGCTCGAACCTTATGCGGAGTTCGAACCTCGGATCCGCTGCGTGAACATTGGTGGCGGCCGGCTTCACTCTGGATAAAACGACGCTCGGGATAATG
>CAJPFZ010000579.1 GCA_905339355.1 Burkholderiaceae bacterium | reverse complement strand
TCGTCCTGGAGCACGCCGAGGGGCTGGCGCTTGCGCTCGACCAGCTGCGCGAGCGCAGCCTGGTTCGACCACGCGGCACGCATGCGTGAACGGGCCTCGGCCCTGCATTTCTCGATCCGCTGCGGCGTCAGCTCGCCGCCGGCACTGCTCAGCAGCGTCGAGGCGTAGCCATCGGCTGCCGCGGCCACCTCGTGCTGGAGGTCGCGCCGCCTGGAATGCAGCCGCCACCGGGTTCCCGCGCGCGCATCGTCATCCAGGGCCAGCCAGAGCTCCAGCAAACCCGCCAAGTCCGCCAGCGCCGTGTCCAGCTGGGCCATGACCTCTCGTTGTTCCATTCTTGTCTCCTTCGATTGACCACTGCGCCGCGGCGCGAGCGTGCCCGGACCTGCCGCCCCGGCACACCCGAGAGCCAGCAAACGGCGCGCCGGCCCCCCGCCGCGGAACCCGTATCCTCTGCACCGCCGCACCCCTCAACCTTCTCGCAGGATCTTGCGCATGCCCACGCCGCAACAGGTCGACGCGCTCTTGTCGCTGATCGAAACAAAAACCGCCATCGTGACGATCGAGACCCACGAGGAACGGCGCGTCATGGCCTTGTTCGAACGAATCGCCAACCTCAGCCAGCGCGAGGTCTGGACCTGGTCCGCCAGCCGCGGCCTGCGGGTACACCACGGGCTGAAGGTTTCGCTGCTGGACTTCGACAAGAGCAGCCCGCCCGACAGCGGCGAAACCCGGGAGCTGCCGGCCGCGCTGCAGCGGGTGGAACGGCTGTCCGCGCAGGCATTGGTCGTCTTTCTCGACATCCATCCCTACCTCAGCAACCCCGTCATCACCCGCGCGTTGAAAGAGATCGCCCTCAAGGCGGAACCCCGGGGCCAGCAGCTGGTGTTCGTCGGCCACGACATGCGGCTTCCCGACGAGCTGACGCCGTTCGCAACCCGCTTCGAGCTGGAGCCGACAACGCTCGCGCGTGTCAAAGCGCTCTTCAAGGACGAGCTGGAGCGCCACCGCCAGCAGGTCGGGCAGGACATCAGCGGCTGCCGCAAGACGCTCGACTCCCTGTTGCGCCACATGGTGGGGCTGCCCGAATCGTCGGTGCGGCACCTCGTGCGGCTGACCTTGAAGGACGGCGTGATCTGCACCGCCGACCTCACCCGCGTGCTGTCGGCCAAACAGGAGACCCTGGGCGTCGCGGAGCTGCTGGTGTTCGAACAGAAACTGCCTGCGATGGACGAGGTGGCCGGCATGGCTGCGCTCAAGCGCTGGCTCGCCATGCGGCGCGAACCCTTCTTGAACCCCGACGAATCGGGACTGCCGCCGCCGCGGGGCGTGCTGCTGCTGGGCGTGCAGGGCGCGGGCAAGAGCCTGGCCGCCAAGGCGGTAGCCGGGTCCTGGCAAGTGCCGCTGTTCCGCATGGACTTCGGGGCGCTGTTCGACAAGTTCCAGGGCGAGAGCGAGCGCAAGTTGCGCGAGGCGCTGAAAGTGGCCGACGCGATGTCGCCGTGCGTGCTGTGGATGGACGAGATCGAGAAGGGCCTGGCGGGCGGCCAGGGTGACGGCGACACGGGCGCCGGCAAGCGCATGCTCGGCACCTTGCTGACCTGGATGGCCGAGCGCCGGTCGAGCGTGTTCTTGGTGGCAACCGCCAACGACATCGAGAGCCTGCCGCCCGAGCTGATGCGCAAGGGCCGCTTCGACGAGATCTTCTTCGTCGATCTGCCCACGCGCGCTGTGCGCGAAGGCATCTTTCGCATCCATCTCCAGCGCCACAAGGTGCCCGCCGGCGAGCCCGTGCTGGCGCGACTGGCCGAGCACAGCGAAGGCTTTTCGGGCGCAGAGATCGAGGCCGCCGTCATCGCCGCCAGATACGAGGCATTTGCCAAGGGCAATCCGCCCACCGCCGACCTGGTCGCGCAGGAGCTGTTGCGCACGCGTCCGCTGTCGGTCACGCGCGCCGAGGTCGTCGCCTCGCTGCGGCAGTGGGCGCAGCAGCGCACGATCAGCGCGGACTGAGAACTCGGGTTCTGCCGCGCAGGGCGACGCGTCAGGGCGACAGCGTTCGTCGACGCTCCCATTCCACGCGGCCATGTTGACGGCCAACGCCAACGCCAGCGGCAAAGGCCCGGACGCCCGGCGTTTCAAGCGAACCTTGCTAACCTGTGCGCCCCGCCGTTGCATTGCAGCAAAGCCATTCGGCGGCCCTGCCGCCGCACAGAGGAGTTTGGATGGAAGGCTTCATGGATCTCGTCTCCAGGGTCGACTGGGCGCGCTGGAGCGGCCCGGCCCTCGCCGCCCTGCGCATCGTGCTGATCGTCGCGGCGGCCTGGATCGCCATCGCCGTGCTGCAGCGCATGGTGCGCACCGTGCGCATCCGCGTGGCGACCCGCATGGGCGGCGTCGACGCGGCACGGCGGGCCGAAACCCTGGGG
>CAJPFZ010000578.1 GCA_905339355.1 Burkholderiaceae bacterium | reverse complement strand
GACCTGGGCGTTGAGGTTGGCGCCGTCCATGTACACCTGGCCGCCGTGCCGATGCACGATCGCGCAGATCTCCTTCACCGCCTCCTCGAAGACGCCGTGGGTGGACGGGTAGGTGATCATCAGGCAGGAGAGGGCGGCGGCGTGTTGTTCCGCCTTGGCCTCGAGGTCGGCGACATCGACGTTGCCGCTGTCGTCGCAGTCGACCACCACCACCTGCAGGCCGCACATCTGCGCCGTCGCCGGGTTGGTGCCGTGCGCCGACTTCGGGATCAGGCAGACGTTGCGGTGCGCCTCACCCTGCGCCGCCTGATAGCGGCGGATCGACACCAGACCGGCGTATTCGCCCTGGGCGCCGGAGTTGGGCTGCATGCAGATGGCGTCGAAGCCGGTGACGGCCTTCAGCCAGTCGCTGAGGCTGCCGATCATCTCGGCGTAGCCGGCAGCCTGCTCTGACGGAGCGAAGGGATGCATGTCGCCGAACTCCGGCCAGGTGACCGGGATCATCTCGCTGGCGGCATTCAGCTTCATGGTGCAGGAACCGAGGGAGATCATCGAGTGGTCGAGCGCAAGGTCCTTGTTCTGCAGCCGCTTCAGGTAGCGCAGCATCTCGTGCTCGGTGTGGTGCGTGCTGAACACCGGGTGCGAGAGGATGGCATCTGTCCGCAGCAGGCCGGCGAGCGGATCGGCGGCCGCCGCCTGTACGTCGAGCGCGTCAATGTCGGCTGGCTTACCCGTGATCGCCTGGAGCAGGGCGGCGACATCCTCGCGCGTGGTCTTCTCATCGAGCGAGAGGCCGCGCACCCGGTCCGAGACGATGCGCAGGTTGAAGCCTGGCACCTCCGCGGTCGTCTCGACATGGAGCGTGTCGAACCAATGCTGCGTCAACACTTTTACGCCAGCGGCCTTCAGCCCGGCGGCGAGGATGCCGGTGAGGCGATGGATGCGCCCGGCGATGGTGCGCAAGCCCTGCGGGCCGTGGTACACGGCGTACATGCCGGCGATGTTGGCGAGCAGCACCTGCGAGGTGCAGATGTTGGAGTTGGCCTTCTCGCGGCGGATGTGCTGCTCGCGCGTCTGCAGTGCCATGCGCAGGGCGCGCTTGCCGCGCGCGTCGATGGAGACGCCGATGATGCGGCCGGCGACGGCGCGCTTGTGCTCGTCCTTCGTGGCGAAGAAGGCGGCGTGCGGGCCGCCGAAGCCCATCGGCACGCCGAAGCGCTG
>CAJPFZ010000577.1 GCA_905339355.1 Burkholderiaceae bacterium | reverse complement strand
CGGCGTGGGCCCGGGCAAGGTCTGCATCACGCGGCTGAAGACCGGTTTCGGTACCGGCGGATGGCAGCTCTCGGCGCTCAAGTGGTGTGCGCGCGTGGCCACCAAGCCGATCATTGCCGACGGCGGCATCCGCGACCACGGGGACATCGCCAAGAGCGTTCGCTTCGGTGCCTGCATGGTGATGATCGGCTCGCTGTTCGCCGGCCACGAGGAATCGCCCGGCCAGACGGTGGAGGTCGATGGCAAGCTGTTCAAGGAGTACTACGGCAGCGCGTCGGACTTCAACAAGGGCGAGTACAAGCACGTCGAAGGCAAGCGCATCCTCGAGCCGATCAAGGGCCGCCTGGCCGACACGCTGCGCGAGATGCGCGAGGACGTGCAGAGCTCGATCTCGTACGCCGGCGGCACGAAGCTAGCCGACATCCGCAAGGTCAACTACGTGATCCTCGGCGGGGACAACGCCGGGGAGCACCTGTTGATGTAGAGAGCGAAGCGAAGGAGAGCGCGAAGCGAAGGGCGAGGGGCCCCTTTCAAGGGGATCGACCAGCGAAGCGATCGGCGAGCGAGCGGGCTAAATGCCCGCTCGCGAAGTTTGCCGAAGGTGCCACTACTGCGCCCGCCGGTCCAACCGCTCCCCCGGCACATCACGCAATCCGCGCCTCGCGCCGAACCCTGACGTGCGGCCGTCCGACACCGCCGGGCAGACCCCGCTGCTCAAGTAGCCTTGGGCCGCCGCCGCCAGCTTCTCCGTCGCGTCCCCCAACTCGCCGCTGAAGTCGTCCGCCACGCCGCAGTTTGCGGAGATGCCGTCCACATATCCGCCCTCGCCGAGCGCGTTGACCGTCTCGAAGTTCACCGCGCTGAAGGTGCTGCCGCACGACTGCACCGGATTGAACCCATAGGGCTTGCCGCAGGTGGTGCCGCCAAGCGTCACCACCTGTACGTGAGGCTTGAGCCCGTTGACCAGCATCTCGCTGGCCGAACAGGTGCGTGCCCCGGTCAGCACGATCACGCGACTGAACGCCGCGCCGCTCCCGTTCGCGAGAACGAAATCGGTGTTCGACGCCGCGTTCTTCGCGTTGTACCTGAGCCGCGTGAAGACCTCGCCGTTGTTCGACGCCCCAGCCACCAGCGACGCCAGCACGTTGGCCGTCGACACGCGGCCGCCGCCGTTGTAGCGCAGGTCGAGGATCAGCTCGGTCGCGCCTTGCTGGCGGATCTCCGCGATGGCGGTCGTGAGCGGCGCCTCGGCCTGCGTCACGAAGTCCTTCAGCATGAGGTATCCCGCCTTGGACCCGGAGGGCAGCGTGAACACCGTCGACACCGGAACGGGCACCAGCGCATAGATCGCCGCCGCCAGTTGCACCGTGCGCGGCAACCCGCCCTGGCGCACCTCCAGCGTCAGCAGTTCGCCCTCCGCCGTGGGCGACAGCATCGTGTAGTCGTCCGCGGCCACCACCTCGGCCGCCGAGCGACCGTTGATCGCGACGATCTCGTCGCCGCGGCGCAGGCCTGCCGCCGCAGCCGGCGACAGCGGCTCCACGTAGCGCAGCTTGAGCGGCAGGGTCGCTTCGAGCCCGTTGACGAAAACGCCGTAGCCGAGCGTCATGCCGTCGCCGAAGAAGCGGTTGTAGCTTTCGCTGTCAGTGATGTAGCTCCATCGGTCGGCGCTCGTCACGCCGTCGCCGGGGTAGAGCAAGGCTTCGAAATAGCTTTCGACGCTGTCATAGCCTGAAGGGTCCGGGCTCGGTGCGATGCCGGCCCAGAAGTAGCGGTCGTTCATGTAGGCCTGCAGCCAGACGTTCTGCGAGGCCACGTCGCAGCTGTCGCTCCCCGGGTTACTCGAACCGCCGCCACCGCCACACCCCGCCACCACGGCGGCGGCAAGCCACGCCGCCAACCGCCTACCCACCGCCCGACCTGCCATGCCACACCCTGTGTCCGCGAGAAGCGAACACCCTAGCAGGCGATGGGCCACCTCTACAATCGGAGCCTTCCCTTTCAGCACCTGTTTCGCCGGTCCGTTCTTCGCCGGCGGACGCAGCCTTTCCATGAGCGAACTCGCCAAGTCTTTCGAACCCGCCGCCATCGAGGCCCGCTGGGCACCGCTGTGGGAACGCAGTGGCGTCTACGAGCCCACGCTGGACGAGACCCGGCCCTCGTTCGCGATCCAGCTGCCGCCGCCCAACGTGACGGGCACGCTGCACATGGGCCATGGGTTCAACCAGACCATCATGGATTCGCTCACGCGCTACCACCGCATGCGCGGCTTCAACACGCTGTGGCTGCCCGGCACCGACCATGCGGGCATCGCCACGCAGATCGTCGTCGAGCGCCAGATGCAGGACCAGGGCCAGTCGCGGCACGACATCGGCCGCAAGAACTTCGTCGCCAAGGTCTGGGAGTGGAAGCAGGTCAGCGGCTCCACCATCACCCAGCAGATGCGCCGCCTGGGCGCGAGCGTGGCCTGGAAGCACGAGTACTTCACGATGGACGAGCGGCTCTCGCCCGTCGTCACCGAAACCTTCGTGCGGCTCTACGAGGAAGGCCTGATCTACCGCGGCAAGCGCATGGTGAACTGGGACCCGGTGCTCAAGTCCGCCGTGTCCGACCTCGAGGTCGAAAGCGAAGAGGAGGACGGCTCGCTGTGGCATATCCGCTACCCGCTTGCCGACGGCTCGGGCGAGGTCGTGGTCGCCACCACGCGGCCGGAGACCATGCTGGGCGACACCGCGGTGATGGTGCACCCTGACGACGAGCGCTACGCCGCACTGATCGGCAAGCAGGTGACGCTGCCGCTGTGCGACCGTACGATTCCCGTCATCGCCGACGACTACGTCGACCGCGAGTTCGGCACCGGCGTCGTCAAGGTCACGCCGGCGCACGATACCAACGACTACGCCGTCGGCCAGCGCCACCGCCTGCCGATCATCGGCGTGCTGACGCTCGACGCGAAGATCAACGACAACGCGCCCGCGGCCTATCGCGGCATGGACCGCTTCACCGCGCGCAAGAAGGTCGTCGCCGACCTCGAAGCGCAGGGCTTTCTGGTCGAGGTGAAGAAGCACAAGCTGATGGTGCCGCGCTGCGCGCGCACCGGGCAGGTCATCGAGCCGATGCTGACCGACCAGTGGTTCGTCGCGATGAGCAGGCCTGGCCGCGACGGCCGCTCGATCGCCGAAAAGGCGATGGAAGTGGTGCAGGACGGCCGCGTTCGCTTCGTGCCCGAGCAATGGGTCAACACCTACAACCAGTGGATGAAGAACATCCAGGACTGGTGCATCTCGCGCCAGCTCTGGTGGGGCCACCAGATCCCCGCGTGGTACGACGAGGAGGGCGAGGTTTTCGTCGGCCGCGACGAACACGAAGCCGCGCAGAAGTGGCAACTCGCGCTCGACAACCGCATCGCCGCCGCCCGCGGCGCCCACGACGAGGCGCAGCTGCGCCTGCTCGAGAACCGCCGCGCCGCCGGGCCGCAGCTCACGCGCGACGAAGACGTGCTCGACACCTGGTACTCGTCCGCGCTGGTGCCCTTCTCGACGCTCGGCTGGCCCGCCGAAACCAAGGAGCTGTCGCTGTTCCTGCCGTCCACCGTGCTCGTCACGGGCTTCGACATCATCTTCTTCTGGGTCGCCCGGATGATCATGATGACAGTGCACTTCACCGGGCAGGTGCCTTTCCGCGACGTCTACATCCACGGCCTCGTGCGCGACTCGCATGGCCACAAGATGAGCAAGAGCGAGGGCAACGTGCTCGACCCCGTCGACCTGATCGACGGCGTTGCGCTGCCCGAGCTGCTCCGCAAGTCGACCACCGGCTTGCGCAAGCCGGAGAACGCGCCCAAGGTCGCGAAGCGCGTGGAGAAAGAGTTTCCGCAAGGCATTCCGGCCTTCGGCGCCGATGCGTTGCGACTCACGATGGCGAGCTACGCGAGCCTCGGCCGAGACATCAACTTCGACACCAAGCGCTGCGAGGGCTACCGCAACTTCTGCAACAAGCTCTGGAACGCCACCAAGTTCGTGCTCGCGAACTGCGAAGGCCACGACTGCGGTCTGCGCGAGCACACCAAGGAAGAGTGCGCGCCCGGCGGCCCCTTCCACGGCTACATGAGCTTCTCGGCGGCCGACCGCTGGATTGCGAGCGAGCTGCAGCGTGTCGAGGCCGAGGTCGCCAAGGGCTTCGCCGAGTACCGCCTCGACAACGTGTCGAGCGCCATCTACCAGTTCATCTGGGACGAGTACTGCGACTGGTACATCGAGATCGCCAAGGTGCAGCTCCACGACGGCGACGAGGCGCAGCAGCGCGCGACGCGCCGCACGTTGATCCGCGTGCTCGAAGCGAGTCTGCGCCTGCTGCATCCGATCGCACCGTTCATCACCGCCGAGCTGTGGGAGCGTGTGGCGCCGGTGGCCGGCCGCAAGCCGGCGGGCGACGCGCTGGGCATCGTGGCCGCGCCCTACCCTATCGCGCAGCCGGAGAAGATCGACGCGCAGGCCGACGCCTGGATGTCGCGCCTGAAAGCCATGCTCGGCGCCACGCGCAGCCTGCGCAGCGAGATGGGCCTGCAGCCGGGCAAGCAGGTGCCGATCTACGCCATCGGCGACCGTGCGTTCCTCGAGTCAGCCGCGCCGCTGCTGAAGTCCCTTGCACGCTCGTCGGACGTCCGGCTGTTCGACGACGAAGCCGAGTTCATTCGCGCTGCCGGCGCGTCACCGGTGGCGATGGCGGCCGATGTGCGCATCGCGCTGCACGTCGAAATCGACAAGGCGGCCGAGGCCGAGCGCCTGGGCAAGGAGATCGCGCGGCTGACCGGCGAGATCGACAAGGCCAACGCCAAGCTCGGCAACGAGAGCTTCGTGGCGCGCGCGCCGGCCGCGGTGGTGGATCAGGAGAAGCAGCGTGTCGCCGAATTCACGGCGACGCGGGCGCGGCTTCAAGATCAAGTGGCACGTCTGTCGACGTCGACTTGAATCCGCCGGCAGCTGCCGGCGTCAGCGAAAGCAGCTCGTCGATGCGCTTGACCACCGCCCAGGCGCTGCGCAGGCGCGACTCGCGCGTCGTGCTCGCCACGCGCGGCGTGATCTGCAGCGTGCCCATGCCGTACAGCGGCCTGCCCTCGTCGAGCGCACCGGGCTCGAGGCTGTCGAGCCAGGCCGCCGAGACGCGCCCGCTGGAGAGCGCCTGCGCCAGCGCACGTTCGTCGAACAGGCCCGAATGCGCGATGCTGACGATCACCTGGTCGGGCTTGCAGAACGGCAGGAAGCGCTCGCCCAGCAAGCCGTGGTAGCGGGTGAAGTAGTGCAGCTGAACGCACACCGCGTCCGACACCTCGAGCAGCTCGCGCAAGCCCAGCGGCCTGACCTTCCAGCGCTCCCACACCGCATCGCTCGCATGCAGCGACGGGTCATAGCCGACGACCTTGGAGCCGAAGGCGGCGAGCAGCTGCGACATCGAGCGGGCGGCCGGCGCCATGCCGATCAGGCCCACCGTGCAGGCGCTCAGCTCGCGACCGACCAGCATGCCGTCGGAGCCAACCACCGGTACGCGGCGCAGCAGCGACAGCAGCGCCCCGATCATGAACTCGGCCTCGGCCTGTGCCGTCGCGGTGACGCTGCGCACCAGCTCGACACCCGCGCGCGCGCAGGCGTCGAGGTCGATGTTCTCGACCCCCGCGCTCACCCGGCCCACCACGCGCAGCACCGGCGCATAGTGCAAGGCCTGTGCGTCGAGCGTCACTGAAGGCGGGATGATCATCGCGCGCACGTTGTACAGCGCCTGCCGGAATGCCCGCGGGTCGCGCGCCAGTTCCGGCGCGTACTGCACCGAATGGCGCTCGCCGAGCCACTGCGTGACTTCGGCTTCGAGCGGTTCGACGATCAGCAAATCCATGCGGAGGGGGTGGCGCAGATACGGCAGGTGACGGGGGGTCTCATGCCAGAATCTCTGGCCAATCCAACCTCGGTTCCGGAGATTGTAAGTAAATGTTGGTCAACAAAGCGATCTTTCCAGTGGCCGGTCTGGGCACCAGATTCCTCCCTGCCACCAAGGCGCAGCCGAAGGAAATGTTGCCGGTGGTCGACAAGCCGCTGATCCAGTACGCCGTCGAAGAAGCCTACGCCGCCGGCGTGCGCGAAATGATCTTCGTCACGGGCCGCCACAAGCGGCCAATCGAAGACCACTTTGACATGACTTTCGAACTGGAGGTAGCCCTCGAACAAGCGGGTAAGCAAGAATTGCTGGAGGTCGTTCGCAGCGTCAAGCCCGACGACATGGAATGCATCTATGTGCGGCAAGCGCAAGCGCTGGGGCTCGGGCACGCGGTGTTGTGCGCACAGCGCCTGATCGGAAACAACCCTTTCGCTGTCCTGCTCGCCGACGACCTGATGGTCGGCGACCCGCCGGTGATGCAGCAGATGGTGGAACAGTTCGCTGAATGGCGTGCATCGATCCTCGCGGTGCAGGAGGTGCCTGCCGAGCACACGCGGCGCTACGGCATCGTCGCCGGCACGCAGATCAACGAGCGCGTGATGGACGTGAACCGCATCGTCGAGAAACCCGCGCCCGAGGATGCGCCGTCGCGCCTCGGAGTCGCCGGCCGCTACATCCTGACGCCCGGCGTGTTCCATGAGATCGCCAACCAGCCGCGCGGCGTGGGCGGCGAGATCCAGCTGACCGACGGCATCGCGGGCCTGCTGCGCCGCGAGAAGGTGTTCGCCTACCGCTACGAAGGCAAGCGCTACGACTGCGGCAGCAAGGAAGGTTTTCTGCAGGCGAACATCGAACTCGCGCTGCAGCATGAGGAACTCGGCAAGGGCTTCCGCGAGTACCTGAAGAATCTGGAGATCTGAGGGGCGGCCCGACCGGCGGCGCAAACGACCGCTGGCTTCATGCGTCCGTGGTTTAAGCCGTCCTTTGGACGGCATGCCTTATCGCACCGCTCCCCCAGCCCCCTCCAGGAAGGGGCTCCAGTTCGTTCGACGGCTCCCCCAAGTCCCCCTCCGAGAGGGGGACTCCAGCATGATGGATGGGAACACCTCGCGTGGCGCGACGTGCGCGTTCAACGCCATCCTTTCAGCGCCGCCGCAGGAAGTGCACGAACTCCTCGTTGACGGTGGTCTGCTCCAGCAGCTCGTTGCCCGTCTGCCGGGCAAAGGCCTGGAAGTCGCGCATCGATCCGGGATCGGTGGCCACCACTTTGAGCACCTGGCCGGTGGCCATGTCGGCCAGTGCCTTCTTGGCCTTCAGGATGGGCAGCGGACAGTTCAGTCCGCGGGTGTCGATTTCCTTGTGGGCGTCCATCGGATGCGCTCCCCTCGTCAAGTCGCCGGGCGTGGCGGCAGGTCCATGAATTGTGGCGCGATGCCGCGCGACTTCAACCAGTCGGCGAGCGCGTAGCCGGTGCCCGCGGGCCAGCAGCGCACGGCCGCGGGCGCGAACAGGCGGTATTCGGCCAATTCGGGCGACAGCGCGATCTCGCCGCGCGCCAGCGCGTGGTAGGCGACGATCAGCTGGTTCATGCGCTGGAAGTCGTAGACGCCGATCAGCTGCAAGGCGTCCACCGTCAGCGAGGTCTCTTCCTTCACCTCGCGCGCGATGCCCTCCTGCGGCGTTTCGCCCGCCTCCATGAAGCCGGTGATGAGGCCGAACATCTTGCCCGACCACGCCGCGTTGCGGGCGAGCAGCAACTGGCCGCCGCGATCGGCCAGCTCGATCACCGCCGCGAGCACCGGCGTCGGGTTGTTCCAGTGAGTCCATGCGCAGGCCGGGCAGCGCAACCGCGACTTCGCGCCGCCGTCCTCCTCTGCCGTGAGCCATTGCAACGCGCTCGCGCACTGGGGGCAGAACCGGTATGCCGAAGCAGCGTCGCTCATGCGGGGAAGACGCCGGTCGACAGGTAGCGGTCGCCCCGGTCGCAGACCACGAACACGATGGTCGCGTTCTCCACCTGCCGGGCGACCTGCAGCGCCACCCACAGCGCGCCCGCGGCCGAGATGCCGGCGAACAGGCCCTCCTCGCGGGCGAGGCGGCGTGCCATCTCCTCGGCATCGGCCTGGCTCACGTAGATCATCTCGTCGACCCAGGTCGGGTCGTAGATCTTCGGCAGGTAGGCCTCGGGCCACTTGCGTATGCCAGGGATGCGCGAACCTTCGCTCGGCTGCGCGCCGATCACGCGGATCGACTTGTTCTTCTCCTTCAGGAAACGCGAGACGCCGGTGATCGTGCCGGTGGTGCCCATGGCGCTCACGAAGTGCGTCACCTTGCCATGGGTGTCGCGCCAGATCTCGGGGCCGGTCGTCTCGTAGTGGATGCGCGGGTTGTCGTCGTTGGCGAACTGGTCGAGCACGCGCCCCTTGCCGTCGCGCTGCATCTGCTCGGCCAGGTCGCGCGCGTACTCCATGCCGCCCGAGCGCGGCGTGAGCATCAGCTCGGCGCCGTAGGCCTTCATCGTCTGGGCGCGTTCGATGCTCAGGTCCTCCGGCATGATCAGCAGCATGCGGTAGCCGCGCATCGCGGCAGCCATGGCGAGCGCAATGCCGGTGTTGCCCGAAGTGGCCTCGATGAGCGTGTCGCCCGGCTTGATCTCGCCGCGCTCTTCGGCGCGGCGGATCATGCTGATCGCCGGACGGTCCTTGACCGAGCCGGCCGGGTTGTTGCCTTCGAGCTTGGCGAGAATGAGGTTGCCGCGCTGTTCGTTCTCGAGGCCCGGCACCCGCATCAGGCGCACCAGGGGGGTGTTGCCGATCACGTCTTCGACGCTCGGGTACTGGATCTTGCGTGAGGCCATTCGGCGATTGTCGCCGAGGCGCGAAGGCCGCGTGGCGCGTGCCATAATCCGGCCCCTCAAGCGCGACCCACGCCCATCCACTGCCGGAGTGGCGAAATCGGTAGACGCAGCAGACTCAAAATCTGCCGGTGGAAACACCGTGCCGGTTCGATTCCGGCCTCCGGCACCAGGAAGCGTTGCTGTGCTCGCCCCTTTCAAATTCGGGCTTGGGCGGTTCCTCGTTTAGGATCGCGCGATGCCTCCCATCCCTCCCATCACCAAGTGGCTGTTGATCATCAACGTCGCGGCGTTCTTCATCGACGATCTGCTGCGGATGGCCACCGGGTTCTCGTTCGTTCGGTGGTTCGCGCTGTGGCCGCTGGCACATGGCTTCCTGCCTTGGCAAGTGGTGACCTACGCCTTCCTGCATGGCGACATCATCCACTTGCTGTTCAACATGTTCGCGCTGTGGATGTTCGGCGGCGAGCTCGAGCGGCTGTGGGGCGACAAGCGCTACATGCAGTTCTACGGGGCGAGTGTGCTGGCGGCCGCGGCGACGCAGCTGATCGTGGTCGGCATCACCGGCTCGCCGTTTCCGACGCTGGGCGCGTCGGGCGGCGTGTACGGGCTGCTGCTGGGGTTCGGCATGCTGTTCCCCAACCGGCAGATCATGCTGCTGATCCCGCCCATCCCGCTGAAGGCCAAGACCTACGTGCTGATCTTCGGCGCGCTGGAGCTGTGGATGGGCCTGCGCGTGAGCGACGGCGTGGCGCACTTCGCGCACCTCGGCGGCATGCTCGGCGCCTTCCTGATGATCCGCTACTGGCGCGGACAAGCGCCGTTCGGGCGGCGCCGCCGCTGACGCCCTGACAGGCCGGACTTGACAGTCTGGCACGCCAGCGCAATCCCATTGGGGCTTCGCGGGCGGCCCAAAAGGATCATGCTGGAAGCCTTCGCGTGGAGGTTTGTCATGCGCGGCATCTGCAGGCTTGGGGTTCTCGGCGCCTTCCTCTTCGGGCTGCTGCCGGCCCTCGCGGGTGGCGCCAACGCGGCGGGCGAACCGCCCGCGGCCGAGCCGGTATCGGCCGCCGAGGTGCAGGAGAGGGTTCAGGCACTCGCGCGAGCCAATGCGGCGGTCGTTGGCGTGCACACGATCGCCGTCGACGACGCCCGCTCCATCGACAACCTCGGCCGCGAGCGCCGCGGCACCGGCGTGGTGATCGGCGAGGACGGGCTGGTGGTGACGATCGGCTACCTGATCCTCGAAGCCGACCGGGTCGAGCTGGTGCTCGAGCCCGAGCGAATCGTCCCGGCCCGCGTGGTCGCCTACGACCTGGCCTCGGGCTTCGGCCTGCTGCAAGCGCTCACGCCGCTGCGCTTGCCGCCGGCACAGCTCGGCAATTCCTCGGCCGTCAACTCGGACGACCCCTTGATGATCGCCAGCGGTGGCGAGGACGCCGACCTGAGCCTCGCACGCATGGTCTCGCGCCGGCCCTTCTCGGGCTACTGGGAATATCACATCGAGGGCGCCCTCTTCACCACTCCGCCGCGCACCGACCACAGCGGCGCGGCGCTGTTCAACGCCAACGGCGAGCTGCTGGGCATCGGCTCGCTGATCGTGATGGACGCGCTGGGCCCCGGCCATCCGCGCCTGCCGGGCAACATGTTCGTGCCGATCGATCTGCTGAAGGCAATCCTTCCCGAGCTGCGCGAGCGCGGCGCGTCGCGCAGCAGCAGCCGCGCCTGGCTGGGGCTGAACTGCGTCGAGGTCGAGGGCACCGTGCGCGTGGTCCGCACCGCGGCCGAGGGCCCGGCCGAAGCGGCGGGGCTGCTGCCCGGCGACCGCATCGTGCGCATCGACGGCGTCGCGGTCGCCGACCTGGCCGCGTTCTACCAGGCGCTGTGGCGCGGCGACCGGCCAGAGCGTGAGGTGCGCCTGCTGGTCGAACGGGCAGGGGTGGAGCAGACCGTGACGGTGCAATCGGAAGATCGCATGAAGACGCTGCGCCGCCCGAAGGGCATCTGATCAGGCAAGCAGGCCGCTGTGCACCGTCGGGTGGCGCAGCCGCAGCTTGAGTTCGGTCTTCAGCCGCCGATTGCACAGCCGGCGTGACTCGCCCATAAAACTCAGCTGCATCGCCGAGAGCTGCGCGCGCGCCTCGTCGCGCGTGATGCGCGGCGGGCGCGGCAGGCCGCACAGGTCGGCGGCCAGATCGAAGTAGTCGCCCATGCGCAGCTCGCTGTCGTCGCTCGCGTGCACCACGCGCTGCGGGCGGCCGCGCACCAGCGCCGCGACGCAGGCTCGCGCCAGATCGTCGGCATGGATGTGGTTCGTGTAGACGTCCTCGCTTGGCTGCAGCACCGGCGCGCCTCGCGCCAGGCGCTCGCGCGGATGGCCGCCTTCGCGGTCGCCGGCATAGATGCCCGGGATGCGCAAGATGGTCACCCGCGCGCCGCTCGCGCGGCCGAACCAGCGCAGCTGCGCTTCGGCGTCGACGCGCCGCCGGGCGCGGTCGGTGGCCGGGTTCACCGCCCGGGTCTCGTCGAAGCGCGCGCCGCCGCAGTCGCCGTACACGCCGCTGGTGCTCGCGTAGACGAGGCGCTGCACCCCACCCTTGCGCGCGAGCGCATTCAGCAGATTGGCGGTGCGTGCATCGCGCGTGCCGTGGTTGGGCGGCGGTGCGAGGTGCAGCACGCGCTCGGCGAGGCCGGCCAGCCGCGCGAGCGTCGCCGGCACATCGAGGTTGCCGATCAGCGGCTGCGCGCCAGCCGCGCGGATCGCCGCGGCGCGCTCGGCGCTGGTAGCGAGCGCAAACAAGCGCCAGTGCGGCCGCAGCAGCTTCACCACGCGCATGCCCACGTCGCCGCAGCCTACGATCAGCAGTCGCGGGCGGTGGAAGCGGGCGGTCGGGAAGGACATTCGAAGCGGGGCAAAATCGCGGGTCAGTTTACGAGAGCCTGAGCATGACTTTCACCGTCACCGTGCAGCCCAGCGGCCGCAGCTTCAGCGTCGAGCGCGACGAGCCGATCCTGCAGGCGGCCATCCGCCAGGGCGTGGGTCTGCCCTACGGCTGCAAGGACGGCGCCTGCGGCTCGTGCAAGAGCCGACTGCTCGAAGGCCGCGTGATCCACGGCGCGCACCAGCACAAGGCGCTGAGCGTCGAGGAAGAAGATGCGGGCTTCACCCTGACCTGCTGCGCCGCGGCGCAGACCGACGTGGTGATCGAAGCGCGCACCGTGCCCGGGGCGGGCGAGTTTCCGGTGCGCAAGATGCCCAGCCGCGTGATGACCATCACCCGCGCGGCGCCCGACGTGGCGATCGTCAAGATGCAGCTGCCGGCCAACGACCCGCTGCGCTACCGCGCCGGCCAGTACGTCGAGTTCATCCTGCGCGACGGCTCGCGGCGCAGCTACTCGATGGCCAACGCGCCGCACACGCAGGGCGACAAGCCCTGGGTCGAGCTGCACATCCGCCACATGGCGGGCGGCAAGTTCACCGACCACGTCTTCACGGCCATGAAGGAGAAGGACATCCTGCGCATGGAGGGCCCCTTCGGCAGCTTCTTCCTGCGCGAGGATTCCGACAAGCCGATGATCCTGCTCGCCTCGGGGACGGGCTTCGCGCCGATCAAGGCGATCATCGAGCACATGCAATTCAAGGGCATCACGCGGCCAGCCGTGCTGTACTGGGGCTGCCGCAGCAAGGCCGACCTGTACCTGAGTGGCTGGGCCGAGCAGGCCGCGGCCGAGATGCCGCACCTGCGCTACGTGCCGGTGCTGTCGGAGCCCAGGCCCGAAGACGACTGGGTTGGACGCACCGGCCTGGTCCACCAGGCGGTGATGGCCGACTTCCCCGACCTGTCGGGCCACCAGGTGTATGCCTGCGGCGCGCCCATCATGGTCGAGTCGGCGCAGCGCGACTTCATCGAGCAATGCTGCCTGCCCAAGGACGACTTCGTCGCCGACGCCTTCACGTCCGAAGCGGACAAGCACGGGGATTGACGCCGCCGCGTGCGGCTCAATGCGCCAGCATGCTGGCCTTGCCGGTGGCGACCTGCGGGGCCGCTGCCGACCAGCCGAGCAGCATCGCTTCGACACGCTCCGAGCTCATCGACGGCGCCATGTGGTAGCCCTGCCCCGACTCGCAGCCGAGGGCACACAGCTGCTCGAACTGACCAAGGGTCTCGATGCCTTCGGCGATCACCTTCTTGCCCAGCGCATGCGCAAGGAAGACGATCGCGTTGACGATGGCCGTGTTGGAGCCGCGGCTGAGTTCATGCACGAAGGATCGATCGATCTTCAGGCTGTCGAAGGGCAGCCGCGACAGGTGGCTGAGCGACGAGCTGCCGGTGCCGAAGTCGTCGACGCTCAGGCGCACGCCGAGCGCATGCAGCTCGGTGAGCATCGGCAACGCGTCGGCCAGGCGAGACATCAGGATGTTCTCGGTGAGTTCCAGCGTCAGGTCATGCGGCTTGAGCTGCGCCTCGGCCAGCGCGAGCGTCACGCGCGCGACGAACGCCGGATGCGCGATGTCGTTGCCTGAGATGTTGACATGCATGGTCAGCATGTCCCCGCCGGCCAGCGACTCCTGGCAGCGTTTGAGCTGGTGGCAGGCCTGGCGCAGCACGAAATCGGTGAGCCCGATGATGAGCCCCGATTCTTCGGCGATCGGGATGAAGGTCGCCGGGCTGATCGCACCGAGCCGCGGATGCTGCCAGCGAGCGAGCGCCTCGAATCCGATCAGGGCGCCGGTCGAGAGCTTGAACAGCGGCTGGTACTCGACGTCGAGCTGACCCTGGGCCAGCGCCGCGCGCAGCTCGCCTTCGAGCATGAGGCGCTGCGAGATCTCGGTGCGCAGGCCGACGTCGAAGAGCGCGAAACGTGCCTTGCCCGACGCCTTGGCGCGGTACATCGCGATGTCGGCGTCGCGCAGCACCTCACCCGGCTCGCTGTACGCGATCGCGCTGGACGTGATGCCGATGCTCGCCGTGGCGTTGATCTCCGTGCCGTCCACACGCAGCGGCTGGCGCAGCATGTGCAGCAGCCGCTCGGCGAGCACCACGGCGTCGTCGATGCAACTGTGGCCCTCGACCAGGATGGCGAACTCGTCGCCGCCCAGGCGCGCCACCACGTCGTTCGGCCGAACGTGCTGCTGCAGGCGCTGCGAGACCTGCACCAGGAATTCATCGCCCACGCTGTGACCGAGGCTGTCGTTGATCAGCTTGAAGCGGTCGAAGTCGAGGAACAGCACGCCGAACTGCTGATCGCGGTCCTGCGCCACGCGCCGCAGCGCCTGGCCCAGCAGCTCGTGAAATTGCCGCCGGTTCGGCAGGCCCGTCAGGCTGTCGTGGAAGGCGATGCGCTGCAGCTCCTGCATGTGGCGCTGCGCCTGCTCCTGCTCGCGCTCCATCGCGTCCAGGCGCCCCCGGCGCACCTCCTCGTCGGCCTCCTGCTGCCGGAAGTACAGGTGCATCGTCGACAGCAGCAGCGCAATGATCGGAATGGCCGCCAGCAGCACACCGACACCCGATTGCTGGTAGCTGAGGTAGACGAGCGCCGCGACCGATGCACTGCCGCTGTAGGCAATGCCGATCCAGCCGAAGTTGCCGAACAGCTCGGACAGCGCCAGCCGTTCGTTGCGCTTGAGCTTCGACACGAGGGTGACGAGCAGCGTGTTGAGGACGAAGTAGACGAGCGCAAACAGCGTCGTCGCGGCGAGCAGCAGCACGGCGCCATCCCAGCCGCGGCCGCGCAGGGCGGCGAGGCCGAACTCCAGCAGCGAGGCGGCGCAGAACATCGACACCGCCGCCATGGCGGGGCTCGCGATGCGGCTGGTCCAGCGTTTGGACGTGCGCCACGAACCGACCAGCCCCTCGGCGGCCGATGCCAGCGTGGCCGCCGCCGGGCCGTGCAGCAGCAGCAGGCTGAAAATGAACACCTCGCCGGCGGCGAACGAGTTCTTCGAGCGCGGAACGCGCACCGGGAAGACCCCCGCCAGCATCGCCACCAGCACGCCGATCGCCACCTGCAGCGTGGCGCCCGGCGACAGCCGCGTCGCCACCGACCAGACGGCAAAGGCGATCGTCAGCGCGCCCAGCGCCACGACCGACCACCAGTAGAGAGTCGCCGTGCGGTTGTAGTCGGGCATCAATGCCGCATGCAGGCGCGCCCACCAGGGTGCGGGAACCGCGCTGGCCGGGCTGCTGTCGGGGGAGTTCATGGAGGGGTTTCGTTGGGCGAGGACCGGCAGCGCTCAGCTGCTCAACGATCGCCTTCCAGGATCAGCGTTCGGTTCATGATGGCGTCGAAGACGCCGCCTTCGCTCATCACCTGCCCTTCGCTCAGCACGAGGCCCTCGCTGAGCACCAGACCTTCGCTCAATACCAGACCCTCGCTGAGCACCAGGCCTTCGCTCAGCACCAGGCCGCTGCCCAGCGTCAGCCCGCTGCCGCTTGCCGCCCAGGAAGCCAGCGTCGCCGTCGGAATGAACACCCCCGTGCGGCCGACCAGCGAGCTGCGGCCCGCGACCGACGTCAGATCGGTGATCGGGCCGCTCAGCAGCACCTGCGTGGCCGGCACCGTCTCGGTGAAGGACTTGACGTAGGTGTTGGCCGGCACGCTCGTCGTGCCCGGCCAATACTGGGGCGCGCGCTTGCGGACCGTGTCGTTGGCCCAGGTGATGCGCGGGTCGTAGATAGGCTGGTACTTCGTCAGCAGCGAGGTGCCCGCCACCACCCGGTTGCCACCGACGAAGATCATGCGCGACCAGTTGACCGCCTTGCCGACGATGCTGGAAGTCGGCACCGGGACCGTCTTCCCGCTGCGCAGGATCGAGGCACCCGGCGGGATCGCGCCTGCCGAGATGAGGTTCGCCATGTCTCCACGCACCATGCGCGCAAGCGTGACCGCGCCGTGCACGTTCACCATGCCCGTGCCCTGCTGCAGAAGATTCGCTCCGGCGATCGGCTGTGCGCTGTACTGCAGCAAGGCCTTGATCAGCGGCGGCGTCAGGCCGGGGTTGGCTTGCAGCATCAGGGCCACCGTGCCCGTCACCACGGGGGCGGCGACCGAGGTGCCGCTGAGCATCATCAGCGTCTGGCCGTAGGTCTGCCTGCCGCCCGCTGCGCTGACGAGTCCCGGGTTGGCGGCGGCGATGCGGTTCCACTGCGGAGAACTCAAGGGCCCAGTCGCCGCCGCGCCGATGAGGCGGTTGCCAGGCGCCACGATGTCGGGCTTGAGCAGGTTGTCGATCTGCCGCACGCCGTTGTCGTCGACGAAACTGCCGCGGGTCGGACCGCGCGAGCTGAAGGTGGCGACGGTGTCGTCGCCGCGGTCCAGCGAGTTGCGGTAGTTGACGGCACCGACGGTGATGACCGACGGGTCGTTGGCCGGCGATCCGATGGCCCCATACACCTCCTGTCCCTTGCGGTCCTTGCCGAAGTTTCCGGCCGCCACGACCACGGTGATGCCTGCTGCGGTGGCGTTGCGCACGGCCAGGCACAGCGGGTCGGTGCGCCAGGACTCGGCCGATGCGGCGGCAAGGCTCAGGTTGATCACGCGGATGTTGTATTCCTTGGCGTGGTAGATCACCCACTCGATGCCCTCGATGACATCGCTCACCGAGCCGGTGCCGTCCGCGCCGAGCACCCGCACGTCGAACAGGTCGGCATTCGGTGCGACACCGGTGGTGTCGGGCGCCTGGTAGGCGCCGCTGCCGGCAATGATGGAAGCGACGAACGTGCCGTGGCCGTAGGGGTCAGGATTCGGGTTGCCGTCGTTGGCGACGAGGCTCTCGTAATTCCACATCGCCGCGCTGTCGGGCGCGTAGGACATCGAGCCATCGGAGAAGCCGCTGCCCCACAGTCCCTTGCCCGACTTGAGCATGTCCACGCTGAGCCACACGCGCGGCCAGCCCATCCACTCGTCGAAGAAGCTGCGGTGGGAACTCATGATCCCGGAGTCGAGCACGGCAACGCCGACGCCGACGCCGTCGAGACCGGTGTAGTAACCGCTGAAGTACTGGCGAACCTGCGCATGCGTGCTGCCGGTGATGGACTCCAGCGCGCTGGCGCTGCGCGTGACGGTACGGTTGGGCGAGATGCTGACCACGTTCTTGCGCTCGGCGATCTCCTTCAGCTGCGCGGCCGGCATTTGCACCGTGATGCCGTGAATGGCCTTGTGCCGCCGCTTGACCTTGCCGCCGGCGCGCTTGACGTGCGCCTTGAGGTCGGCGAACTCGTCGTCGCCGCCCTCGTAGATGATGATGGCTTCCACGTGGCGCACGCCATGCACGTCGCGCGACCACCGCCCCGACGCCTGTCTGACCGATGCAATCTCGGCGCGCAGATCCTGCGCCATCTTCGCGAGCGGCACCGGGGCATGGGGCCTGGCGTGCGCCAGCGGCGCGCACAATGCAACCGCCGCGAAGCACGCCAGCAGCAGGCGCCAGGCATGGCGCACATGGCGCTCGATGAGGACGGTGAAGCGACAGCTGTTGAACATCGGATGGCCTTCCAACGACGAGGACGAGCGGGCTTCGTATTTGCCCCGGTGGTCGCCATTGTTCGTCGCCAGCGCCGCGAAGAAACAAGATGTAAATTCCGCCGTCGTGCAAAAGTACCGATGGTTTTCGGGGCAATCCCGGAGGCTCAAAACGGAGTGTTTGCCCACGTCACGCGGCGTGAAAACCGCTGCGCTGGCGCTGCTTCGCGCTGCTGCGGCACGCGCCGAGGAAGAGGCCTCGATGAACCTGTCTTGCGGGGCAAGCGAGCGCTGCCTCACACGGCGCGAACGAACGAGCCGCAACGCCGGCAGCGGCTCGGCTGGCCTCAGGAAGGTAGTGAGGAACGCCGCAAGAAGGCCAGCGAACCTCGCGCCGCGCTACGGCGCTTCTTTGCGGCGAATGTAGGCGGCGCGCTTGGCGTCTTCGGGGTAGAAGAACTGGATCTCGCCGCGTCGCCACTGGCCGAGCCACACCATGTTGCGCGTGAAGGCATCGTGGTCGGTGGCAGAGAACGGCCGGTCGTGTGTCGTCACGACGCCCGAGTACGGCCGCTCCAGATTCTCGAGCGCGCGCTTGAGCGCATTGCCCGACATGTCGCCCTTGGTCTGGAACACGGCACGCAGCATCATGTGCACGGCGTCATAGCTCTGCGCGGCAGCCATCAGCGAGCCGATGGTCTGCTTGTCGGCATAGCGCTTCAGGCGCGCGATGAACGAGGAGCGCCGTTCGTTGGACAAGTCCTGAATGATGGTCTGGACCATGACGGCGCCTTCGACGGCTGCGCCCGCCTTGTCCGAGACGCTGCGGAAGGACAGCGGCCACGGCCCGTACAGCGGCGCGCTCAGCTTGGCTTCCGCACGCGACAAGGCCATCGCTGTCAGTTCGGGGCCCACTGTGTAGCCGATGATCACCTCGGCACCGGCCGCCTTGGCTTCCAGCATCTGGGTGGTGAGTGTCTTCACGCCGAGATCGAAGCGCGCGCTGTAGACGGGCTTGAGCCCCTTTTGGGCCAGGAAGGTCTCGACGTCCTTGAACCCGCCCTCGCCGTAGCCGGTCTTGTCGGCAAACAGCGCGACGCGTGTGTAGCCGCGCTTCACCACGTCGTCGACCAGGTGCGCCGCCTGCAGCGTGTCGCGTGCCGACATGCGGAAGATGTAGCTGTCCTTGGCCGGGTACTGCGCCGTGACGGCCGAGCCGGTGGCCACCGGCACCATCAGCAGATGCCGGTTGTTCTGGAACACCTCGAGCGACTTCAGCGCCACGCCGGTGTTGCAGAAGCCGACGGTGAAGTCGACCCTCTCCTTGAGCACCAGCTCCTCGGCGTGTTTGCGTCCTTCGTCCGGCGCGGCCTTGTCGTCGCGCGACACCAGCTCGACCGGCCGGCCCAGGAAACCTCCGACTTCGTTGATCTCCTTGACGGCCAGCTCCGCGCCCAGCCGCGCGCTGTTGCCGAAGTCCTGCGACCCGCCGGTGAACGGGCAGATGAAGCCGATTCGAACCGGCTTCGGCCCCGCGTTGGCGGTGCTCGTGGATTGAGCGTGTGCACCGCTCAGCGCTGCAAGCGCCAGTGCGGCAACTGCCGTATTCAGGAAGACCCGTGCCATGTCGTCGCCTCGTTGCCCTCGATGCCCGAGGATAGAAGCGAGTTCTATCCAACGCAGCAGGGGCGACCACTGCGTAGATACACGCAGTGGCCGTGAGGATGACTCGGTTTGCCGGGTTTCGATCGCAAGCCGTGACGAATTCACAGGGCTGGCGAACAGGGTCGCCGGCGCGCTATTCGCCGAGGTAGGCCGCTCTTACCTTGGGATCGTTGAGCAGCGCCTTGGCGTCGCCGCTCATCGTGACCTCGCCGGAGTCCATCACATAGCCGCGCGTGGCGAGCTGCAGCGCGCGGCTCGCGTTCTGCTCGACGAGCAGCACGGTCGTGCCGCGGCCGTGGATGTCGTTGACGACCTCGAAGATCTTGTCGACCATGATCGGCGACAGGCCCATCGACGGTTCGTCCATCAGCAGCACCTTGGGGCGCGCCATCAGCGCTCGCCCCATCGCGAGCATCTGCTGCTCGCCGCCCGACATCGTGCCGGCCAGCTGATGGCGGCGCTCCTTCAGGCGCGGAAAGATGGCGAAGACCTTCTCCATGTCGTCCTCGACCTCGCGGTCGCGGCGCACGAAGGCGCCCATCTGCAGGTTCTCGGTGATCGTCATGCGGGTGAAGGTGCCACGCCCCTCGGGCACCATCACGAGTCCCTGCTTGACGAGGTCCCACGGGCCCTGCCCGTTGATGGAGCGGCCGAGGAACTCGATCGTTCCGGCGCCCACCGGCTGCAAGCCGGTGATCGCCTTCAGCGTCGTCGTCTTGCCGGCGCCGTTGGCACCGATCAGGCTCACCAGTTCGCCTTCGTTCACTTCGAAGGACACGCCCTTGACGGCCTGGATGCCGCCGTAGGCCACCTTCAGGCCGCTGACCTTGAGCAATGTGTTTGCCATGATTTGTTCCGATGAGTCTCGCGCTTGCCGAAGGATCAATGCGCCTTGTGGCCGGCGCCGAGATAGGCCTCGATCACCTTCTCGTCGCGCTGCACGTCGTAAGGCGTGCCTTCGGCGATCTGCTTGCCGTAGTCGAGCACCGTCACGCGGTCGCACAGGCCCATCACGAGCTTCACGTCGTGTTCGATCAGCAAGATGGTGCGGCCGTCCTTGCGGATGCGGTCGATCAGCTCGCGCAGCACCATCTTCTCGGTGGTGTTCATGCCGGCGGCCGGCTCGTCGAGCGCGATCAGCGTCGGGTCGGTGGCGAGCGCGCGCGCGATCTCCAGGCGCCGCTGGTCGCCGTAGCTCAGCGTTCGGGCCTTGAACTCCGCATAGCGCCCGATGCCCACGTAATCGAGGAGTTCCTGCGCACGCTGGGTGATCGCAGCTTCTTCGGTCTTGAACTTGGGCGTGCGGAACACCGCGCCGATCAGGCCCGAATGGGTTCTCACGTGGCGGCCGACCATCACATTCTCGAGCGCCGTCATCTCGGCGAACAGCCGGATGTTCTGGAAGGTGCGCGCGATGCCGGCCTTGGCGACTTGGTGCACTTCGGCCGGCTTGTAGGGCTTGCCGCCGAGCTCGAAGGTGCCGGAGTCGGGCGAGTACAGCCCGGTGATGACGTTGAAGAAGGTGGTCTTGCCGGCGCCGTTGGGACCGATCAGGCCGTAGACCTGGCCGGCCTCGATCGTGACGCCGACATCGGACAGCGCCTGCAGGCCGCCGAAGCGCTTGGAGACCGAAGTGACTTTGAGAACGGGTTCGCTCATCGCGGGCTCCTCATCGGCCGGTCGCTGCGGGAGCCGGCGCCGGCGTCGGCGCCGCCTTGCCGTGTTCGGGCGAAGGCCACAGCCCGCGCGGGCGCGCCAGCATGATGCCGATCATCGCCAGCGCGATCAGCAGCTGGCGCAGGATCGCGGCGTCGAGGCGTCCGTCGGTATACGCCTGCAGGTCGCCGGCGACGTAGCGCAGCACCTCGGGCAGCGCCGCCAGCAGCAGCGCGCCGATGATCACCCCGGGGATGTGCCCGATGCCGCCGAGCACCACCATGGCAACGATCATGATCGACTCCTGCAGCGCGAACGACTCGGGCGAGACGAAGCCCTGGAAGCTCGCGAACAGCACGCCCGACACGCCGCCGAAGGTGGCGCCCATGCCGAACGCGAGCAGCTTCAGGTTGCGGGTGTTGATGCCCATCGCCTTGGCCGCGATCTCGTCTTCGCGAATCGCCATCCACGCGCGCCCGATGCGGCTGCGCTCCAGCCGGTAGCAGATGATCACGCTGGCGACGACGAGGGCGAGGAAGAAGTAGTAGTACAGCGTGACCGAGGCGAACTCGAAGCCGAGGACTTCGAGCCGCTTGCCCAGGTCGAGCCCGAAGATGCGGATCGAGTCGATCTGCGCCAGACCCTTCGGCCCGTTGGTGATGTTCACCGGCGCATCCAGGTTGTTCAGGAACACGCGGATGATTTCACCGAAGCCGAGCGTCACGATCGCGAGGTAGTCGCCGCGCAGCTTCAGCGTCGGCGCGCCCAGCAAGACGCCGAACAGCCCGGCGAGTGCCGCGCCCAGCGGGATGATGATCCAGAACGGCATGTGCATGCCGTTCGGAAACGTCACCTTGATGAACTCGAAGGTCTCGCTCAGGTGGGGCCCGGCGAGCAGCGCGAACATGTAGGCGCCGACCGCGTAGAAGGCGACGTAGCCGAGATCGAGCAGGCCGGCGTAGCCGACGACGATGTTCAGGCCGAGCGCCAGCAGCACGTACAGCAGCGCCACGTCGATGATGCGCACCCAGGCATTGCCGAACTGCTGCGCAACCAGCGGCGTGACCAGCAGGAAGATGCCCGCGAGGATGAAGACGACCAGTTTGTTCTTCAGCATGGTGAGTCTCCGGTCAGGCGCGGTCCGCCACACGCTCGCCGAGCAGGCCCTTCGGGCGCAGCGTGAGCACGAGGATCAGCACGAGGAAAGCGAAGATGTCCTGGTAGTGGCTGCCCAGCACGCCGCCGGTCAGCGCGCCGATGTAGCCCGCGCCGAACGACTCGATCAGCCCGAGCATCACGCCGCCCAGCATCGCGCCCGGCAGGTTGCCGATGCCGCCGAACACCGCCGCGGTGAAGGCCTTGATGCCCGGCAGGAAGCCCATGCTGTGCTGCACGGAGCCGTAGTTGGCGGCGTACATCACGCCGGCCAGCGCAGCGAGCGCGGCGCCGATGACGAAGGTGGCGGAGATCACCATGTCGGGCCTGACGCCCATGAGGCCTGCCACGCGCGGGTTCTCGGCGGTCGCGCGCATCGCGCGGCCGAGGCGCGTCTTGTTGACGAGGTACATGAGGCCGGCGAGCGTCACCGCGGTGGTGACGAGGATCATGATCTGCACCGTGTTGATCACCGCGCCGCCGATCTCGAACGGCTCGCTGGGCAGCAGGATCGGGTAGGACTTGTAGTTCGGCTTCCAGATGATCATCGCGAGCGTCTGCAGCAGCAGGCTCACGCCCATCGCGGTGATCAGCGGCGCGAGGCGTGGCGCGTCGCGCAATGGCCGGTAAGCCACCTTCTCGATCGTGAAGTTGAGCAGCGAGCAGACGATGACGGCAGCGACCAGCGACACCCCCAGCAGCGCCCAGCCGGGCATCGTGCCTTCCAGCGCCGTCACCACGGTCCAGCTGGTCAGCGCCCCGACCATCAGCACATCGCCGTGTGCGAAGTTGATCAGGTTGATGATGCCGTAGACCATCGTGTAGCCGAGCGCGACCAGCGCGTACACGCTGCCCAGCACCAGACCATTGATGATCTGTTGGATGAAGGTGTCCATTTGTCGGTGTCTCCTCGGTTCTCTTGTTTGACCGCGCGATTCAAACACGCCGCCGCCCCAGGGATGAGCAGGAATCATGACCCCCCGGACAAGACGCATGCCCCCTGCTTCGTGCAACTTCTCCTGTTAGCAAAAAGCCCGCCGTCTGCAGTCTGCGTGGCGGGCTCGTCGCTGGACGGGAAAGGTCATCGAGCGGGCGAAATTCTAGGGGCAGCGACCCACGGAAGACATGCGGAGTTTTCTCTAGCGCACCAGTGCAACTCACCAAATCGCGGGCGCTTCAGCTCGCTTTCTTCGCTTCTTCGTTGAGGCGGCGCAATTCGCTGAGTTTCTCTCCAATGCGGATCTCCAGCCCGCGAGCAACGGGTTCATAGAACACCGGTCCTTCCATGTCGTCGGGCCAGTAGCGTTCGCCGGCAGCGAAGCCGCCCTCCTCGTCGTGTGCGTAGCGGTAGCCGCGCCCGTAGTCGAGGCCTTTCATCAGCTGCGTCGGTGCATTGCGCAGCCGCAGCGGCACCGCTCGGGTGCCGTCGCGCGCCACGAAGGAGCGCGCGGCGTTGTAGGCCGTGTAGACGGCGTTCGACTTCGGCGCCATCGCGAGATAGACCACCGCCTGCGCGAGCGCGAGTTCGCCTTCGGGCGTGCCCAGTCGTTCGTAGGTCTCGGCGGCATCCAGCGTCAGCCGCAGCGCGCGCGGGTCGGCGAGGCCGATGTCTTCGCTGGCCATGCGGATCATCCGCCGCGCCGCATAACGCGGGTCGACGCCGCCGTCGAGCATGCGCACGAACCAGTAGAGCGAGGCGTCCGGGTCGGAGCCGCGCACCGCCTTGTGCAGCGCGGAGATGGTGTCGTAGAACTGCTCTCCGCCCTTGTCGTAGCGGCGCAGCTGCTCGCCCAGCGATTTCTCGAGCAGCGGCTCGTCGATCTCCTTCACGCCGCCGGCCATGTGGACCAGGTTCTCGTACGCGTTGAGAAGCCGGCGCGCGTCCCCATCGGCATAGCCGATGAGGCGCATCGCCGCAGGCTCGCTGAGCGGCGGCGCCTGCAGCAGCTCGCGTGCACGCGCGAGCAATGTCTTCAGGTCGTCGTCGCCGAGGCTCTTGAGCACATGCACCGTCGCGCGCGACAGCAACGCCGAATTCACTTCGAACGACGGGTTCTCCGTCGTGGCGCCGATGAAGGTGAAGAGGCCCGACTCGACGTGCGGCAGAAAGGCGTCCTGCTGGCTCTTGTTGAAGCGGTGCACTTCGTCGACGAAGACCACCGTGCGGCGACCGCCCGCCTGCGCGGCGAGCGCGCGCTCGACCGCTTCGCGGATGTCCTTCACGCCGCCGAGCACCGCCGAGATGGCGATGAACTGCGCGTCGAAGGCGTCGGCCATCAAGCGCGCGAGCGTCGTCTTGCCGGTTCCCGGTGGCCCCCACAGGATCATCGAATGCAGGCGGCCCGACTCGAAGGCCGCGCGCAAGGGCTTGCCCTCGCCGAGCAGTTGCTGCTGGCCGATCACTTCGTCGATGGATTTCGGCCGCAGCCGTTCTGCAAGCGGCGCTTCGGGCGCGTCGGCGAGCGGCAGAGGGAGGGTGCCCATTCGACGGATTGTCGCAGCGCGAGCGGTGTGGGTGATCGGAGTATCAATCCCGTTCGAGCTGAGTATCAATCCCGTTCGGGCTGAGCTTGTCGAAGCCCCGGTGGTTGTCCGCGCTGCCCTTCGACAAGCTCAGGGCGAGCGGGGGTTTTGTCGAGAATGCCGGCCTGCCTACTGCTCGATCACGTCGGCACCCTTCGGCACCGTGAACTTGAACAGCTCCGGCGACACCGGCGCGTTCGGGGCGAACTGCGTGAACTGCAGCAGCGAACTCTGTCCGAAGCTGTCGGTGATTTCCACGGCCGCGAGATCACGGCCCTTGAAGCCGATGCGCACGGACTTGAAGGCGCTGTCCTGCGCCTTCGGCGTGGCCTGCGCCCACTCGAGGCCGTCGCGCGCGGGCAGCGGCGCGAGCGTGAAGTCCTTTTCCAGCGAGCCGCCCGCCAGCAAGGCGGCCGGCGTGGAGCCGAGCGCCTGCGAGAACTTGCGCGAGCTGACCTGGTTCAGGTCGGTGTCGTGGATCCACACCTTCTCGCCGTCGGCGACGATGAGTTGCTCGAACGGCTTGGTGTAGGCGAAACGAAAGCGGTTCGGGCGCGCGAAATCGAAGGTGCCGCTGGAGGTCTTCTTCTTCGCGCCGTCCGGCGAGGTGACCGTCTGCGTGAACGACGCGTGGCCCGTCTTCACGTTGTTGACGAAGTCCTTCAGCGTGCCGACAGCGTCGGCGCGCGCCGCGAGCGGAACGAGCGTCAGCAGGCAGGCAGCAAGCAGTTTGGTCATTCGGCGCGGGCGGGGACGATGATGTCCCGGTTGCCGTTGGTGGACATGGCTGATACGAGCCCCGATTTCTCCATTTGTTCCAGCAAACGGGCAGCGCGGTTGTAGCCGATGCGTAAATGCCGCTGCACGAGCGAGATCGACGCGCGGCGGTGCTGCAGCACGATGGCCACCGCCTGGTCGTACATCGGATCGTTCTCGCCGCCACCGCCGCCGGGCATGTCGGAGGTCATGATGTCGCCTTCGCCGTCGAGCATGCCGCCTTCGAGAATGCCCTCGATGTAGTTGGGCTCCCCCTGGCTCTTGAGATAGTTGACGACACGATGCACCTCTTCGTCGCTCACGAAGGCACCGTGCACACGCACCGGGATGCCGCCGCCGGGCGTGAGGTACAGCATGTCGCCCTGGCCCAGCAGCGCCTCGGCGCCCATCTGGTCGAGGATGGTGCGCGAGTCGATCTTGCTCGAGACCTGGAACGACAGGCGCGTGGGGATGTTGGCCTTGATGAGCCCGGTGATCACGTCCACGCTCGGCCGCTGCGTCGCGAGGATCAGGTGGATGCCGGCGGCGCGCGCCTTCTGCGCGAGGCGCGCGATCAGCTCCTCGATCTTCTTGCCGACGACCATCATCAGGTCGGCGAGTTCGTCGATCACGACGACGACGAAGGGCAGGCGCTCCAGCGGCTCGGGCTGTTCCGGCGTCAAGCTGAACGGGTTGGGAATCGCCTGGCCCTTCTCGGCGGCCTCGCTGATCTTCTTGTTGTAGCCCGACAGGTTGCGCACGCCCATCTTGCTCATCAGCTTGTAGCGGCGCTCCATCTCGCCGACACACCAGTTGAGCGCATTGGCCGCCTGCTTCATGTCGGTGACGACGGGCGCGAGCAGGTGCGGAATGCCTTCGTAGACGCTCATCTCGAGCATCTTCGGGTCGATGAGGATGAGGCGCACGTCGCGCGCCTCGGCCTTGTAGAGCAGCGAGAGGATCATCGCGTTGATGCCCACCGACTTGCCCGAGCCGGTGGTGCCGGCCACGAGGCAGTGCGGCATCTTGGCGAGGTCGGCCACCACCGGCGCGCCGACGATGTCCTTGCCCAGGCCCATCGTGAGCTGCGAGGCGGCGTCGTTGTAGACCTGCGAGCCGAGAATCTCCGACAGGCGGATCATCTGCCGCTTGGCGTTCGGCAGCTCCAGCGCCATCGTCGTCTTGCCCGGAATCGTCTCGACGACACGGATGCTGATCAGGCTCAGCGAGCGTGCCAGGTCCTTGGCGAGGTTGAGCACCTGCGAGCCCTTCACGCCGGTGGCCGGTTCGACCTCATAGCGCGTGATCACCGGGCCGGGTGACGCTGCCACCACCCGCACCTCGACGCCGAAGTCCTTGAGCTTCTTCTCGATCAGCCGCGAGGTCATCTCGAGCGTGTCGGGCGTGACCGAGGCCTCGACGCGCGCCGGCGCGGCGTCGAGCAAGTCGACCTGCGGCAGCTTGGTGTCGGCCAGCTCGGTGAACAGCGGCTTCTGCCGCTCCTTCACCACCCGTTCGCTCTTGGGCACCTCGATGACCGGCGCCTCGATGACGATCGGCACATGGTCCTCGTGCAGCTGGTGTTCGACCTCAACCACGTGCTCGCGCTCGCGCAGCGCCTGCTCGCCGATGCGGATGTCTTCGGCGCGTTCGATGCGCTCGACGCGCCGCTCCATCAGCGAATCGACCCAGGCGCCGATGCCCTCGGCCCAGCGCACCCAGGAGAAGCGGAAGGCCATCGCGAGGCCGGCCACCAGCGCGGCGATCCACAGCACACCGGAGCCGGCAAAGCCGAGGAGACCCTGGCTCAGCGGCCCGAGCGTGTAGCCCAGCACGCCGCCGGCATGCCCGCCGGGCAGCCGCGTCTCCCACTGGTACATGCGGGTGGACTCGAGCGAGCAACTGGCGGCCATCAGCAGCGCCACGCCGACCCAGAACAGCCAGCGCGGCTTGTTCGGCGCGGGCGCCTCGTCGCCGCGCAGCACGCGCGCCAGCCCGCCGAGCCAGGCCCGGGCGCTGACCGCCATCAGCCACCAGGCCGAATAGCCGAGCAGGAAAAAGGCGAGGTCGGAGAACCATGCACCGAGCGTGCCGACCTTGTTGTGCGGCACCGGCGAGCTGCCGGAAGTCGAAAAGGCCGAGTCGGCGGCGTTGTGCGTGATGAGGGCAAGCAGCGCGAGCAGCCACAGAACCCCGCCCACGAGCAGCATCGACTGCTCGCGCCAGCCGGGGTGGTGGGCGCCGACGGCTGACGACGATGGCACGCCGCTGCGGGTGTAGGTGCCGCCGGCGCCGGCGGCCTGGGACGAGGCCGAAGCGGCCCCGGAGTCGGAGCGAAGCGAACCGAGCGGAAACGTCATGCGCGGATTGTGGCCGAAGCCACCCGGGGTGAGCCGGCCGCGCTGCAACCAGTCGAATCAGGCGGCCATCAGGCGGCGGTCAGGCGCTCCTTGATGATCACCGAGCCGTTTTCCTGGGTCTCGACGATGCCGCGCTCCTCCAGGTCCTTCATGACCCGGCTGACCATCTCCCGCGAGGCGCCGACCACCTTGGCCAGATCCTGGCGCGAGACCTTGTTGCGGATGATCTTCACGTCGCCGTCGTTCTCGGCCATGTCGAGCAGCGTGCGCGCGACGCGGCCGTAGACGTCGAGTAGCGCGAGCGACTCGATCTGCCGGTCGGCGTTGCGCAGGCGCTGCACCAGGCCGCGCAGGATGGCGTAGGACAGGCTGGAGTTCTCCGGCAGGCAGCGGGCGAATTCGGCGCGGCCGAGGATCAGCATGTCGGTCTGCACTTCGGCGCGCACCGTCGCGGAATGCGGCTCGTTGTCGATCAGGCTCATCTCGCCGACGTAGTCGCCCGGCTGCAACACGGCCAGGATGACCTCGCGGCCGCGCGAGTCCGCCGTCAGCACCCGCGCCCGGCCGGTCAGCAGGATGAACAGCGCGTTCGACTTGCGGCCGTGCTCGACGATGATCTCGCCGCGCCGGTAGCGGCGCTTGACGACGCTGTCGGCAATGCCTTGCGCCTGGTCGTTGGTGAGCATGGAAAACAGCGGCACACGGCGGATCAGATCGAGATTCGAAAGCATTGCCATACGGGGAGCTCCAATCAAGTTGTTGTCGCGACGGTCGCGATTGTTAGGCCGTGACCGTGCGGAAGTCACGTTACCTACAATTTGGCTATTGTCACCATTGCGGCGGTTGACGCCAGCGCGAGAGAACCCCATGTCAGACTCTCGTCCCGTCACGACCCCTCCCATCCCATTTCCGTCATGAGCACCACCCAGCACGCCAAGGTTCTGATCCTTGGATCCGGCCCGGCCGGCTACACCGCCGCCATCTATGCCGCCCGCGCCAACCTGAAGCCCATGCTCGTGACCGGCATTGCCCAGGGCGGCCAGCTGATGACGACCACCGAGGTCGACAACTGGCCGGCCGACGTGGCGGGGGTGATGGGCCCGGACCTGATGGACCGTTTCCTCAAGCACGCCGAGCGCTTCAACACCCAGATCGTCTTCGACCACATCAACCAGGTCGACTTCGCCAAGCGCCCGTTCACGCTGAAGGGCGATTCCGGCACCTACACCTGCGACGCGCTCATCATCGCCACCGGCGCCTCGGCCAAGTACATCGGCCTGCCGAGCGAAGAGGCCTTCATGGGCCGCGGCGTCAGCGGCTGCGCCACCTGCGACGGCTTTTTCTACCGCGAGCAGGACGTCTGCGTCGTCGGCGGCGGCAACACCGCCGTCGAGGAGGCGCTGTACCTGTCGAACATCGCGAGCAAGGTGCACCTGATCCACCGCCGCGACAAGTTCCGCGCCGAGCCCATCCTCGTGGACAAGCTGATGGAGAAGGTCGCCACGGGCAAGATGGAACTGCACCTGTGGAACACGCTCGACGAGGTGCTGGGCGACGCCTCGGGCGTGACCGGCGTGCGGCTCAAGAGCACCCGCGACGGCAGCACCTCCGAGCTCGCGGTCAAGGGTTGCTTCATCGCCATCGGCCACCAGCCCAACACCGACATCTTCAAGGGCCAGCTCGAGATGAAGGACGGCTACATCGTCACCAAAGCCGGCCTGGACGGCTTTGCCACGATGACCAGCGTGCCGGGCGTGTTCGCGGCTGGGGACGTGCAGGACCACGTGTATCGGCAGGCCATCACGAGCGCTGGTACCGGCTGCATGGCTGCGCTCGACGCGCAGCGCTTCCTGGAGACCTGAGCCACGGATTCTCCGGGCCCTTTTGGTCTGTCCGGGTTTTCTGTCTATAATCGCGGTCTTTGCCGGAAGGCCCGCCTTGCATTGCACGGCGAGGCTCGCACCTCCAACGAAGCAGTGATCCATCCTGCCCCGTCGTGAGAGCCGGCTCCTGAAATCAGATTCAATCGGAGAAGCGTCATGGCACGCGTCTGTCAAGTCACGGGCAAGGGCCCGATGGTGGGGAACAACGTCTCCCACGCCAACAACAAAACGAAGCGCCGCTTCCTGCCGAACCTGCAGTACCGCCGCTTCTGGCTCGAGACCGAGAACCGCTGGGTGCGCCTGCGCATCAGCAACGCCGCGCTGCGCCTGATCGACAAGGTCGGCATCGAGAAGGTCGTCGCCGACCTGCGCGCCAAAGGCGCTCTGTAAACACCACTAGGAGCAGATCATGGCAAAAGGTGGACGCGAAAAGATCAAGCTGGAATCCAGCGCCGGCACCGGTCACTTCTACACGACCGACAAGAACAAGAAGACGACGCCCGAAAAGCTCGAAATCATGAAGTTCGACCCGAAGGCTCGCAAGCACGTGATGTACAAGGAGACGAAGCTGAAGTAATTCGGCTTCTCTCCCGACCAACCCGCCCGATGTGAATCCGGCGGGTTTTTTGTTGCCCACCTGTGCGCCCAGTGCGACCACACCAAGCGGACACCGCGCGCCCCAAGAGAAAAAGGCCCCGCAGGGCCTTGTTTCATGAGAGGGAGAGACGCTTCAGGCGTGCGCCGCGCGCAGCTTCAACGCGAATTCCTGCAGGGCGGCGATGCCGCTGTCTTCGGCCTTCTTGCACCAGGCCTGCAGGTCGGCCACCAGCTGCTCGGCCGACACGTTGGTGCGCGTCCACAGCTGGCGCAGCTCCTCGCGCATCGCGACGAGCTTGGCCAGCGCCGCGTTCTGCGCGCAGACGTTGGCGACGTGCGGCTTCACCTCGTGAGGAATCTTGTCCTCGTCGCGGTGCAGCCAGCGCCGGGCCAGGCGCATCTCTTTCCAGCGCGCCGTGTTCTGCGCGCCCTCGGCCTTCAGCCGGGCCAGCTCGGCGCGGCAGGCGTGGCGCAGGTGCTTGGCGTACTTGGCCATCACCTCGTAGCGGTTGGCGATGACGGCCTCGAGCGTCTGTGAGTCGGCCACCGGCTTGACGGCGCCGAGCTTGAGCATCGGGGGCGTCTTGCGCACCTTGGCCCAGCCCAGCAGCTCCAGGCCGCGGATGTACATCCAGCCGATGTCGAACTCGTAGGGCTTGACCGACAGCTTGGCCGAGGTCGGGTAGGTGTGGTGGTTGTTGTGCAGTTCTTCGCCGCCGATGAGGATGCCCCACGGCGAGACGTTGGTCGACGCGTCGGCCGCCTCGAAGTTGCGGTATCCCCACCAGTGGCCGATGCCGTTGATGATGCCGGCCGCCGTGATCGGGATCCACAGCATCTGCACGGCCCAGACGGTGAGGCCGATGGCGCCGAACAGCGACACGTTGATGATCAGCATCAGGCCCACGCCCTGCCAGCTGAAGCGGCTGTACAGGTTGCGCTCGAGCCAGTCGTCGGGCGTGCCGTGGCCGAACTTGGCGAGCGTCTGCTGGTTCTTGGCCTCTTCGCGGTAGAGCTCGCTGCCTTCGAGCAGCACCTTCTTGATGCCGCGGGTCTGCGGGCTGTGCGGATCGTCTTCGGTTTCGCACTTGGCGTGGTGCTTGCGGTGTATCGCGACCCACTCCTTGGTCACCATGCCGGTGGTCAGCCACAGCCACAGGCGGAAGAAATGCGAGGGCACGGGGCCGAGGTCGAGTGCGCGGTGGGCCTGGGCGCGGTGCAGGAAGATCGTCACCGAGGCGATCGTCAGGTGCGTGGTGATCAGGGTGTACAGCACCACCTGCCACCAGGCGGTGTCCACCAGGCCATGGGCCAGCCAAGTCACCAGGCCATCCCAGACCATCGTCAAAAAATTCATTGATTTACCTTAAAGCCGTCACCGACAGCGGGTCGTGCATTGTAGAGGAGGCTCCCTTCAATACCCCTCGAAAACTCCGGGGGTACACGCCACCAATTCACGCACCCAGCTATAGATCACCAAAGCTTCAACGGCGTTCCCACACGGCGGCAAAGAATCCGTCGGTCAGGTGGCGGTGCGGCCACAAACGCAGATATTGCTCACGAACGAGCGACTGAGGGCTGCCGGCATGAGCTTTCGCAAGGACGTCGGCCGCCGGCAACGGCGTGAAGTCGCGTGCATGGGCCTCGCCGAAGGCGCAGGCGATCGCCTCGTTTTCCTCGTCGAGCAGGCTGCAGGTGGCGTACACGAGCCGGCCGCCAGGCTTGACCAGGCGTGCCGCGCTGTCGAGGATCGCCGCCTGCTTTTCCTTCAGTTCGGCGATCGCCTGGGGCGACTGGCGCCACTTCATGTCCGGGTTGCGGCGCAGGGTGCCCAGGCCCGAGCACGGCGCGTCGACCAGCACGCGGTCGATCTTGCCGGCCAGCCGCTTGATGCGATCGTCGCGTTCGTGCGCGATCTGCACCGGGTAGACGTTGGACAGCCCGCTGCGCGCCAGCCTCGGGCGCAGCGCCGCCAGCCGATGACCCGACGTATCGAAGGCATACAGGCGCCCGGTGTTGCGCATCGCCGCACCGAGCGCCAGCGTCTTGCCGCCGGCGCCGGCGCAGAAGTCGACCACCATCTCGCCGCGTTTGGCATCTGTCATTAGCGCGAGCAGCTGGCTGCCTTCGTCCTGCACCTCGACCAGCCCGCCGGAGAAGACGTCGAGCTTGCTGAGCGCCGGCTTGCCCTGGATGCGCAGTCCCCATGGCGAATAGGGCGTCGGCACCGCCTCGATGCCGGCCTGGGCTAGTGCGGCCTGCACGTCGTCGCGCTTGGCCTTCATGGTGTTGACCCGCAGGTCGAGCGCGGCCGGCTGGTTGAGGCTGTCGACCAGCGGCCAGAAGTCCTCGCCCAGGGCCGCTTGCAGCGGCTGCGCCAGCCACTCGGGCAGGTTGTGGCGCAGCTTCTCGGGCAGGGCCGCGCGGTCGACGGCCTTCACCTTCTCGAGCCATTGCTGCTCGTGCTCGTTGAGCGCGGCGCGCAGGAAACCTTCGTTGCCTTGCCAGCCGAGGATCGCCAGGCGCCGCTCCATCTCGCCCTTGCCCGATTGCGCGAGGTGGTGATAGAGCGAGCGGTGGCGCAGCACGTTGTAGGTCGTCTCGGCCAGCGTGTGGCGCTCGCGCGCGCCGAGCGCGCGGTGCTGGCGAAAGAAGTCCGAGACCACGCCGTCGGCCGGCGACTCGAACTGCAGCACCTTGTGCAGCAGGTCGGTGGCAAGCTCGAGCAGGGCGTTGGGATGCATGGCGTCGCCCGTTCAGAGCACCAGCTGCGATTCGCCGCCGGTATGCACGACGACACCCGCGTCTTCGCGCAGCACGCCTTCGACCACCCAGCGAACCGCCCGCGGGTAGATCTGGTGTTCGCGCGCCAGGATGCGCGCGGAGAGGGTGGCCTCGGTATCGCCTGGAAGCACCGGCACCACCGCCTGGATGATGATCGGACCGTGGTCCAGCTCGGGGGTGACGAAGTGCACCGTCGCCCCGGCGAGCTTGCAGCCGGCCTCGATCGCCCGCCGGTGCGTGTGCAGCCCCGTGAAGGCAGGCAGCAGCGACGGATGCACATTGAGGATGCGGCGCTCGAAGCGGCTGACGAAGGCGGGCGTCAGGATGCGCATGAAGCCCGCCAGCACGATCACGTCGGGCGAGAACTCGCCGACCACGCGCGCGAGCTCGGCATCGAAGGCATCTCGGTCGGCGAACAGCGTGTGATCGACCACTGCCGTGGCGATGCCGCGCTCCTGCGCGAAGGCAAGCCCCGGGGCATCGGGCCGGTTGCTGACCACCGCCGCGACCCGCGCATCCCAGCCTTCGCTGGCGCAGGCGCGCACGATCGCCTCCATGTTGGAGCCGCGGCCGGAGATGAGGATCACGATGTTCTTCATGGCGGGCGAAGTGTAGCGGGCCACCTACAATTCGCCCCTTCACAGAAGGCCTCCCACGATGAAGCAGAGAGTCTTGTCCGGCATGCGTCCCACGGGGGCGCTCCACCTCGGCCACTACCACGGCGCCCTGAAGAACTGGGTCAAGCTGCAGGCCGACTACGACTGCTTCTACTTCGTGGCCGACTGGCATGCGCTGACCACGCACTACGAAGACCGCGAGACAATCGAGAAGACCGTCTACGACATGGTGATCGACTGGCTCGCCGCGGGCCTCGACCCGGAGAAGTCGACGATCTTCATTCAGAGCCGGCTGCCCGAGCACGCCGAGCTGTTCACGCTGCTCGCGATGGGCACGCCGCTTGGCTGGCTCGAGCGCGTTCCGACCTATAAGGACCAGATCGAGAAGCTGAAGGACCGCGACCTCGCGACCTATGGCTTCCTCGGCTATCCGCTGCTGCAGGCGGCCGATATTCTGATCTACAAGGCGGCTTTCGTGCCGGTCGGCGAAGACCAGGCCTCTCACGTCGAGCTCACGCGCGAAGTGGCGCGCCGCTTCAACCACCTTTACGGCCGGCCGCCCGGCTTCGAGCAGAAGGTCGCCGCCGCGATCGCCAAGCTGAGCAAGGACGACGCCCGCTACCTCGAGAAACAGCGCCGCGAATACCAGGAAGCCGGCAAGGGCGAAGCGCTCGCCAAGGGCGAAGCGCTGATCAACCGAGCGGCGGGCGCCGCTGCCGGCTGGACCGCCGAAGACACCGAGCTGCTGCTGGGCCACGTGAAGGGCACCGGCAAGACCATCCTGACCGAGCCGGCGGCGCTGCACACCGAGGTCACGAAGCTGCCGGGCCTGGACGGCGCGAAGATGAGCAAGAGCTACGGCAACGCAATCGCCATGCGCGAGGAGCCGGCCGAGGTCGAACGCAAGATCAAGCGCATGCCGACCGACCCCGCGCGAGTGCACCGCAGCGACCCGGGCAACCCGGACCTTTGCCCGGTGTGGCAGTTCCACAAGGTGTACTCGGACGATGCGACGCGGCAATGGGTCTGGACCGGCTGCACCACCGCCGGCATCGGCTGCCTCGACTGCAAGCAGCCGGTGATCGACGCGATCAAGAAGGAGCAGGAGCCCTGGCGCGAACGTGCCGAGCAGTACCTGAGCAACCCCAAGCAGGTGCACTGGATCGTCGAGGTCGGCACCGAGCGCGCGCGCACGATCGCGCGCGAGACCATGCGCGACGTGCGCGAGGCGATGGGCCTGCTCTACTGACGCGGTGACCGGGAGCGCTCAGGCAGTCGGCCTGAGTCTCGGCCGTTCGCGCTTGGCGCGCATCAGTTCTTCCTGCGCCTGCTGGCATGCAGGCCCGGTGAAGCTCACCGCGATCGCATCGAGAAACACCCGCGTGCGCGCCGGCATCAGGCGGCGCCCGGGGAACACCGCCCAGGCGTCCGACGGCGGCAAGCGCCAGTCCTCCAGCACCGGCACCAGCTCCCCGCTGCTCACGTAGGGCATCGCGAAGTGGTCGGCGACGGCCGCGATGCCGACACCCGATCGAGCCAGGCGGATCAGCAGCTCGGGCGAGTTCGCCGTCGCCCGAGCCGGCGGAATGCCTTCCCACCGCGACTCGCCGCGCGTGAGCGTCCAGCGCGCCGGCTCGCCGCTGCGCTTCAGGATGCGCAGCGCGTCGTGCTCCATCAACGCCTCGGGCTCCTTCGGCTCGCCGCGACGCTGCAGGTAGTCCGGTGACGCATAGAGACCGATCGAGAAGGTCGCGACGCGGCGCGCGGCGAGCGTGGCGTCGTCGGGCAGCTCGCCCATGCGCAGCGCGACGTCGAAGTTCTCGCCGATGAGGTCCACGCGACGCGGCGTCAAGTCGAGCTCCAGCGTGATCGCCGGGTACTTGGCAACGAAGTCGGCCAGCAGCGAACCGAGCACGACGGTCGCAATATCCCCCGGCATCGACACCCGAAGCCGCCCGCTCGGCTCGGCCTGCCGGTGCTGCGCGAGAAACGCCGTGGCATCGACTTCGGCCGCCACCTGCTGCGCATGCTCGAGCACGCTGTGGCCGAAGTCGGTAACGGTGAGCTTGCGCGTCGTGCGCAGCAGCAGCCGTTCACCGAGATGCGATTCGAGCATCGCGAGGCGGCGCGAGACGGTCGATTTCGGCAGGCCGACCCGCTCGGCAGCGCGGCTGAAACTGCCCTCCTCCACCACGCGGGCAAACAGCATCAAGTCATTGGGTTCGAGGGTCATGGCGTCACTCACTGTCCCATTGACGGAACAATCATATCCATTCCAACACCTTCCGGATTGATTTCGGGATAACTACATTGGTTCCATCGCCACCCCATTTCAAGGAACCGCCATGAACATCCTGCAAATCAACTCCAGCGCCCGGGCCGACCAGTCGCAGTCCACCCGCTTGGCGCGTGACATCGTCGATCGGCTGCAGAAGTCGAACCCCGATGCCAGCCTGACCGTCCGCGACCTCGGCCGCACGCCCCACCCCGAACTCGGTGAAGCCGCGCTCGCAGCCCTCTTCACCCCCGCCGACCAGCGCACGCCCGATCAAGCCGCGCGCGTCGCGCTGGACGACGCGTTGATCGCCGAGCTGCAGGCGGCCGACGTGATCGTGTTCGGCGTGCCGATGTACAACTTCGGCGTCTCGGCTCAGCTGAAGAACTGGATCGACGCCATCGCGCGTTCCGGCGTGACCTTCCGCTACACCGACAAGGGCCCCGTCGGCCTGGTGCAGGGCAAGAAGGTGTACGTCGCCCTGACCCGCGGGGGCCTGTACCGCAACACACCGGCCGACACGCAGGTGCCCTATCTTCAG
Organism: Burkholderiaceae bacterium; assembly: GCA_905339355.1. Taxonomy (GTDB): domain Bacteria; phylum Pseudomonadota; class Gammaproteobacteria; order Burkholderiales; family Burkholderiaceae_C; genus Albitalea. The sequence goes on along the minus strand of CAJPFZ010000577.1, from coordinate 1,382 downwards.
AACGTCTTCGCCTTCCTCGGCATGACCAATGTGCAGTTCATCTACGCCGAAGGTTTGGCGATGGGACCGGACGCGGAGCAGAAGGCCCTCGCGTCGGCGCAAAGTCAGATCGAGGAGGTGCTCGCCGCTTGAGTCCTGATTCCCTCGGCGATACGCAACCCGGCCGGGAGTGGGGCCGTTCGCGGAGTGAATAAGAATTCCCCGGAACGCAGCGAACGGCCCCACTCCCGCCCGGCACACCAGCAAGGCCGCATTCAAGGAGAAAGAGACCATGACCGCCACCACCGAACTTGCCCGAGAAATCGTCACCCAGCCCCGCACCGTCGAGCGTGTGGTGGCCGGCATGCCGACTTCCGACGGCGCCGGCGTCAAGCTCACGCGGGTGCTGACCCAGTCGCTGCAGCGCCGGCTCGACCCGTACCTGATGCTCGACGCCTTCGGCACCGACGACCCGCAGGACTACATCGGCGGCTTTCCGAGCCATCCGCACCGCGGCTTCGAGACCATCACCTACATGATCGCCGGCCGCATGCGCCACCGCGACAGCGCCGGCCACGAGGGCTTGCTGCAAAACGGCGGCGTGCAGTGGATGACGGCCGGCCGCGGCGTGGTCCATTCCGAGCTGCCCGAGCAGGAAGACGGCCGCATGGAAGGCTTCCAGCTGTGGCTCAACCTCGCCGCCAAGGACAAGATGAACGCGCCCTGGTACCGCGACATCCAGAGCGACACCGTTCCCGAGTTCAAGACGCCCGAGGGCGTGACCGTGCGTGTCATCGCCGGCGCAAGCCACGGCATCGCGGGCGCGGTGCAGCGCGAGACGACGCAGCCGCTGTACCTCGACCTCCACTTCGAGGCCGGCTCGCACTTCTCGCAATCACTGCCGGCGGCGCACAACGCGTTCGTCTACGTCTACCGCGGCGAGCTGCGGGTCGGCGATTCGCCGCTGCCGTCGCAGCGCATGGCGATCCTCGCCAACGGCGGCGACGGCGTCGTGCTGCACGCCGATGCACCGGCACGCGCACTGCTCGTCGCCGGGCGGCCGCTGAACGAGCCGATCGTCCAGCACGGACCGTTCGTGATGAACACGAAGGAGGAGATTTTCCAGGCGGTGCAGGACTCCCAGGCAGGCCGTTTCGAGCGCGCCTAGGCGCCGCACTCCGAGTGGGAAGAATCGCGCACATGGCTGCCTTCCGGCGATGGTGCTCACGTGTTCTCTTCCTCGCTGCAGGCGCAGCGTGTGCCGCAGATGCGGATGTGTCGCGCGCCGATCCGCCTCACGTCGAAGAGTTTGTGCGGCTTCATGCGGCCAGCGAGCGCATCTACGACGGTGATGGCTCGTGGGGCAGCCGCCGCTACGGCTACCGCATGCCCCTGCGTGACGT
>CAJPFZ010000576.1 GCA_905339355.1 Burkholderiaceae bacterium | reverse complement strand
CACGTTGGAGATCGCCACGTTGGCGATCGGCGGAATGCGCTCGGCCACCCTGACCCTGCCGTAGACGGCCGCGAGCGCGCTCATCAGCCAGGGCACGCCCAGCGAAGGAAAATCCGTCGGCATCAAGCTCTTGACGCTGCCGAGGCTCGCCTTCATCGACGCCGTGGCCGACTTGAGGTACAGCAGCCGCTTCATCGGGTCGGCGAGATGCGTGCCGAGATTGACGACGGTGATCGAAGCCTGGTTGTTCGACGAGGTGTCGCCGGCGGCGCGGGTGGACACCGGCACGGCCGCCACCAGCGACTTGCGCGGCAGCGGGCCATGGTCGAGGAAGTAGCGCCTCAGCGCGCCGCTGCAGATCATCAGCACGACGTCGTTGAGCGTCGCGTCATGCGCGCGGCGCAAGGCCTTCAGGTCGGTCATCGGCAGGCTGACCGCGGCGAACGCGCGCCGCGCGGTGACGGAGGCGTTGAGCCGCGTTCGCGGTGCGAGACCCAGGTGCGCCGACGCGTCGTTGTTGGCGCCCTTGCCGCGCAGCCTCTCCATGGCCGCGCCGCTCAGGCTGGCCGCGCCCTGCTTGACGAGTTGCGACAGCGCGCCGGCAGTCGATGGCACCGCCTTCACGATGTTCGCGTACTGATGCAGCTGGTTGACGAAGACGCGGCTGAGCATCTCGGCCATGCCGATCTGCAGCTTCTTCGGCCGCCGCTGCCGCTGCTCGATCTCACGCGGCTCGGGGCCGACGTCGAGGATGGCGGCCGCCAGCGCCACGGCCGCCTGGCCGTCCACCGCCGCGTGGTGGAGCTGCGTGTAAAGGCCGAAACGCTTCTCCTTGTTCGGTCCCGGGGCGAGGCCCTCGAACACGTAGAAGCGCCACAGCGGCTTGTCGCGATCGAGCAGCCGCGGGTGCAGCTCACCGACCTTCTGCGCAAGCTCCGGCATGGCACTGCCCTTGGCCAGCCTGATGCCGACGATGTGCTCGTTCAGATCGGGCTGCGCGTCTATCCACACCGGGTTGGCCAGGTTGAACGGCATCCATGCCAGCTTGCGGCGCAGCGCCGGTGCGAGCGGCAGGCGGGTGGCCATGTGCCGGCGCATGTCGGCCACGAAGTTGCCCTTGTAGCCGGCCGGCAGCTCGAGCACGTGCAGCGCGCCGACGTGCATCGGCATCTCGGGCGTTTCCAGATAGAGGAAGCCGGCATCCAGCCCGGAGAGCTGCCTGATCAATCCAGCCCCCGCAGCGGATGCGCGTGAGCCGGCCAGGGACTCTCGAAAAAGGCCTGCACCATCGACGGCGTCACGTCTTCGACCCGGGACGGGTTCCAGCGCGGCGCGTGATCCTTGTCGACCGCCAGCGCGCGGATGCCCTCGGCCGTTTCACCGGCTGCACCGGGCCGCAGGTGAAAGCAGCGGCGCACCATGTCGCGCTCCATGCGCAGGTCGTCGGCCAGGCTCATCGTGCGCGCGCGGCGCACCTGCTCCAGCGTGACGGCCATCATCAGCGGCGAACGCCGGCGCAGCGTGTCGAGTGTCTGCATCGCCCAGTCACTGCCGTCGGCCTGCAGCGACGCAAGGATCGCGTGCAGATCGGGGAGCGCGAAGTGGGCATCGATCTGCTCGCGCTGCCCGGACCATGCAGGCGCCGGCACAGGCTGCGAGCGCGCCACCACGGTGGCTCGCACCTGCGCTCCGCTGTCCATCGGCTGATCGCCCAGCGACTCGACCAGCGCCGCGAGTGCCTCGGACGGCATGAAGAAGTCGGCCAGGCCCAGCGCGATCGCGTCGCCGGCGCCAAGCACCTCCCCGGTCAACGCGAGGTACTCGCCGACGTGCCCTGCGCAGCGCGACAGGAAATAGCCGCCGCCCACGTCGGGAAAGAGTCCGATGTTCGTCTCGGGCATCGCGAGCTTGGCGCGCTCGGTGACGATGCGCATCGCCGCCCCTTGGGCGATGCCCATTCCGCCGCCCATCACGATGCCGTCCATCAGCGCGACGGTGGGCTTCGGATAGCGGTGGATCAGGTGGTCGAGCGAATACTCCTCGGTGAAGAAGTCTTCGAGCTGCGGGTCGCCGGCCAGTGCCGCCTGATGAAAGAAGCGGATGTCGCCGCCGGCGCAGAACGCCACGCCCTTGCCTTCCTGCGTCGCGCCTCGCAGCACGACGGCCGCGACCTGAGGATCGTCTCGCCAGCCGATCAATGCCGCGGTGATCTCGCGGATCATCTGCAGCGACAACGCGTTCAGCGCCTGCGGACGGTTCAGCGTGATCACGCCGACGTTGCGGCGCTTGTCTGCGATGACGTTCATGCGTGTCGTACCTTCATGCCCCACATTCCCCATGCCTCGTTGAGCGCCAGCGTCCCGAGCACCAGCGCGCCGCCGGCCAGCACCTGCGGCGACGGCTGTTCGTTGGCGCCCCACCAGGCCCAGGCGATGCCGAAAATGATCTCCAGCAGGGCGAGCAGCGAGATCTCCGGCGCAGCCAGAGAGCGCGACAGCCGCACCGCAATCGTGCAGGGGATGGCGAGCTGGAACACGCCGAGCACGGCCAGCCACAGCACGTCGTGCGCCGTGGCATGGAATGGCAAGGACAGTGGCAGCGTGAGCGCGCTGGAGATGAGGGCGCCGATCAGCAGCGCCGGCAGGAGGTCGACCGAGCGGCCGCTGCGCTGCAGGGTATTCCAGTTGATCGCCCCCGCGATCGGCACGCCGAGCGCGACCAGCGTGCCGAGCAGGTGCGTGCCGTCAGCGCTGATGCTGTTGCCGTACATCCAGGCGATGCCGCCGCCGGCCACGGCGATCGCCGCCCAGGTGCGCGGCGCCACGCGCTGACCGAGCATGAAACGCGCGAGCAAGGCGGTGAGCAGCGGCGCAACGCTCATCGTGATCAGCACATTGGCGACGGTAGTGAGCGTGATGGCGACCATGAAGCAGGTGAACATCACGCTCCACATCAGCCCCGAGATCCACAGCGGCTTGCCCCCCGCGGCCAGCAGGCGCGGCGTGTCGCGGCCATGCGCGACGGCGTAGTACAGCGCCAGCGCAACGGCGGTGAAGAAGCTGCGCCAGAAGGTGACTTCGAAGCTGTGCGCCGACTCGAGCTGCCGCGTGACCACGCCGGCGATGCTCCACATCAGCGTGACGAGAAGCATGCCGGCGACGGCTTGGCGGTGGGGGATGGTGGGGGTGGTCACTGCAACGAAGGACGACTGCGAAGTGCAGCAGTGTGCCAGCGGTGTGGACGTGGCGCATTCACCGAGGAGACAGCAATTCCCTCTCCATATGGGAGAGGGAGCCAGTTCAGGCTGCCTCGCGGCTCGCACGCTTGCGGTCGTGCTCCTTCAGGTGCCTCTTGCGGATGCGGATCGACTTCGGCGTGATCTCCACCAGCTCGTCGTCGGCGATGAACTCCACCGCGTATTCGAGCGTCAGGATGATCGGCGGCGTGATCTTGATCGCGTCTTCCTTGCCGGAGACGCGGAAGTTGGTCAGCTGCTTGCCGCGCACCGCATTCACCACGAGGTCGTTGTCGCGCGAATGGATGCCGATGATCATTCCTTCGTACAGCGGGTCGCCCGCCTTCACGAACATGCGGCCGCGGTCGTCGAGCTTGCCGAGCGAATACGTCACCGCTTCGCCGTCGTCCTGGCTGATCAGCACGCCGTTCTTGCGGCCTTCGATCTCGCCCTTGTAGGGCTCGTAGCCGTCGAAGATGTTGCTGATGAGGCCCGTGCCGCGCGTCAGGTTCAGGAACTCGTTCTGAAAGCCGATCAGGCCGCGCGCCGGGATGCGGTATTCGAGGCGCACGCGCCCCATGCCGTCGGGCTCCATGTTGGCGAGTTCGGCCCGGCGCTCGCCAAGCGCCTGCATCACCGCCCCCTGGTGCTGGTCTTCGACGTCGGCGGTGACGAGTTCGATCGGCTCGCAGCGCTCGCCGTCGATCTCCTTGAACACGACGCGGGGCTTGGACACCGCGAGTTCATAGCCTTCGCGGCGCATGTTCTCCAGCAGGATGGTCAGGTGCAGCTCGCCGCGGCCGGACACTTCGAAGATGCCGTCTTCGTCGGTCTCGCGCACCTTCAGCGCGACGTTGCTCTGCAGCTCGCGCTGCAGGCGGTCCCAGATCTGGCGGCTGGTGACGAACTTGCCCTCGCGGCCCGCGAGCGGCGAGTTGTTGACGCAGAAGTTCATGGTCAGCGTCGGCTCGTCGACCTTGAGCATCGGCAGCGGCACCGGGCGCTCGATGTCGGTCAGCGTCACCCCGATGCCGATGCCCTCGATGCCGTTGATCAGCACGATGTCGCCGGGGCCCGCTTCGGTGGCCTGCTGGCGCTCGAGCCCCTCGAACTTCAGCACCTGGTTCACGCGTGCGTTGAAAGGTGCGCTGTCGGGGCCGCTGTAGACGGCCACGTTCTGCATCGGCTTGAGCGTGCCCTGGTTGACGCGGCCGATGCCGATGCGCCCGACGTAGGTCGAGTAGTCGAGCGAGCAGATCTGCAGCTGCAGCGGGTCGTCAGGGCTGCCTTCGTGCGCCGGCACGTGTTCGAGGATCGCGTCGAACAGCG
>CAJPFZ010000575.1 GCA_905339355.1 Burkholderiaceae bacterium | reverse complement strand
GGCGGTGACTCACGAGGGCAGCGATGCGAGCTTCCTGCGGCGCCAATATGCCGAACGCGGCAGCTCGGAAGGCATGGTGGATGCGGCGATCGCGCGCTTCAGAGGCGGCGAAGGTTGAGGCCTGCGCCGTAGCGAAGACTTTCGCGACCAAGGCTACCAGCCGGCGATGTTTTGGACAGAAAAGTGCTTCTCGTTCTGTACATTTTCAATGTTTTGTATAGAATGAGATCCACTATGCCCGCCATCGCGCCACCCATCGGAGCCGCCGTCGCAGCCAGACTGACCGACTTGGGCCAACGCATCCGCGAGCAGCGCAAGCGGCTGGGCGTGAACGCCACTTCCACGGCCGAAGCGGCCGGGATGTCGCGCGTCACCCTGCATCGCATCGAGCGTGGAGAGCCCTCGGTCACGATGGGCGCCTACCTCAGTGCCATCACGGCCCTGGGGCTGGAGCTCGAACTGATCGATCCGGCGAATGAACGGCAGCGTGCCGACACGGCGCCGGCGCTGCCGCCGAGCATCAAGCTGGCTGACTACCCGCAACTGCAACGCCTGGCTTGGCAGCTCCACGGGGTGAGGGAGCTGTCGCCCCAGGAGGCGCTCGACCTCTACGAGCGCAACTGGCGACACGTGGACCAGAGCGCCATGGGCGCGCAGGAGCGTCTGCTCGTGAAGACGCTCGCCGCCGAACTGGGCGGAGGACGGCTTCTTGTTTGAGCGCGAGCATCATCGTCGCGTGGCGGCCATCCTGGAAGCGCTGGACGCCGACCTCCTCTGCGCCAATGGCTGCCTATTCGGCGGCGGGACGGCCATCGCGCTGCGCCATGCGGAATACCGCGAGTCGGTGGATATCGACTTTCTCGTCTCGGACATCGACGGCTACAGGGCCTTGCGCCAGCGACTCTCGGGGGCCGACGGAATCCAGGCCATCGTGCGCCCTGGAACCACGTTGAAGCAGGCGCGAGCCCTGCGAGCAGACCAGTACGGCGTGCGCACCATGCTCACGGTCGATGGCGTCGAGATCAAGTTCGAAATCGTGCTGGAGGCGCGCATCAAACTGGACCCGCCCGGGAGCGACGACCGCGTGTGTGGCGTGGCGACGCTGACGCCGCTGGACCTGGCCGCCAGCAAGCTGCTCGCCAACTCGGACCGGTGGCGGGACGACGCAGCGCTGAGCCGCGACCTGATCGACCTCGCGATGATGGCGCCGCCCAGGAAACTCCTGAGGCTCGCCATCGCGAAGGCGAGGACGGCTTACGGCGACAGCATCGAGCAGGATCTGGCGAAGGCGATCCAGAACCTGCGAGAACGCCCCCACCGGCTGGACCACTGCATGCAGGCGATGCGCATGACGGCCGTGCCGAAGGCTCTGCTGTGGAAACGCATCAAGGCGCTCGCGCCGTGAACGTCCGCCCGCACGCGCCTACAGCTCGGCCAGCGGGATGCCGCCGGCACGTTCGTCGGCCTTCAACTCGACGATCAGCCGTGCGAGGTCGGCCTCCAGCCGCTTGAGGGTCTTCGGGTCCAGCGACGAGAGCGCGGCCGGCAGCACGCCGGCGTACGGACCGGGGCTGCGCTTGAGCAAGCGCGCGCCGGCCGGCGCGAGCCGCAGCCGCACCGAGCGGCGGTCTTCGGTGTGCTTGGCGGCCCTCACCAATTCACGCTCGACCAGCGCCCGCACGAGGTTGCTGGCGGTCGACTGGTGGACGTCCATCGCGCGCGCGAGATCGCCGACGCCAATGTCCGGCCGGTCGCGGATCACGCTCAGCGCCCAGACCTGCGCGCCGCCGAGGCCGACCTGCTTCTCGACCTGCTGGAAGTGGGTCTTGACGGCGTTGAACACCCGGCGGAACTGGCGCAGCACGCGTGCCGGCGGCTCGTCCGCCTGCGGCGCGTCGGAGGGCTTCCTGTCTCGGGCGGTCGGTGCAGGGCGCGTGGCCATGGCATCGATCATATCGAGCGGGCACAAGCCGCGCGGCTGGGCGCGCGCTCTGTCTGCGGGCTGCGCTGAAGGCCGTGCCTACCAGCGCGGCCGCAACCGCAGCGCGGCGCGCTCGGCCATCGCGAGCAAGCGGTTGAGCAGCTTTCGCGTTGCTTCGAAATCGGGCGAGCCATCCGTCAGCCAGCGCGCAAACGTGCAGAGGTAGATCGACGTCAGCGCAGCTTCTCCGAGTTCGCGCCGCCAGCCGACCTCCGGCAGGTGCGCGACGTCGCGAATCCATTGCACGGTGCGGCTGATGCGCATCACGCCCATGGCCTGCAGATGCACATGTTCGGGCTGGAACTTGTAACGCAGCATCGTCGCCGTGAGCCGCCGGTGCGGCGCCAGCGCATCCAGCCAGGCGCAGATGGCGCGGTGCAGCCGCTCGCGCGGACTCAGCTCGAGCCAGCCCGGCGTCTCGGCCATCGCCAGCATCGCCGCGTCGGCACGGTCGAACCACGCCTCGGCGAGTGCGTCCTTGTGTTCGTAGAGCTGCCGCACGTCGGCCAGCGACGCACCCACGGCATGCGCAACCTCGTGCAGTTGCACCGCGTCCCAGCCGCCCTGCTCGCCCATGTCGAGCGCCGTGTCGAGGATCCTGCGGCGCAGCGCCGCTGCACCGTAGGCGCGATACAGCGCATCGCTGCCCAGCGCTGTTCGTGCGTCGATGTTGGTGGTCATCGTCGTGTCCTGTCGACCTGCCACGTCAGCGGCAAACCACATGCCGAAAGACGCCTTTCCCGTTCGCGGGCGCATCGCCGAGCGCGATTGGAGCCGGCTCGAAGTGCCGGTAAATGCGGTTGAAAGGATTGCCGCTACGGCGTTCGGCCGTCTTCAATGCAGCGTCGCCAGGTAGGCCGCGATCTCACGCGCGTGCTCCTGCGTCACGCCGAGGTCGGGCATCGCGCTGCCGGGCTTGATGCGCTGCGGCTCGCGGATCCAGCGCACCATGTTGTCCCCGGTGTTGGGCAGGCGCCCTGCGATCAGCGTGCGCCGCGCCATGCCGTCCAGCGGCGGGCCGATCTGCGGCGACGAGTGTGTCAGCCCGGGGATCGCGTGGCAGGCGATGCAGGCGTACTGGCGCAGCACCAGCTGGGCCCGCTCGTCGGGCGGCCTCGAGCGCAGCGCCCACGTGGTGCCGGTCGAACTCGGCAGCGTGCATGACGATGGCGATTGCGCAGCCATGCGAGCGTGGTACTCGGCCGGCGACATCTCGGGCAGGCGCGCGATGAAGCCGACGACGGCCCAGATGTCCTCGTCGGACAGGCGCATCTCCCAGGCTGGCATGCCGCTCATGCGAATCCCGTTGCGCGTGATCCAG
>CAJPFZ010000574.1 GCA_905339355.1 Burkholderiaceae bacterium | reverse complement strand
TGCCGCGCAGGCGGTCGACCACCGCGCGAAGCGTGATGCCGGAGTCGGCGAGATCGTCCACGAGCAGCACGCGGCCGGCCAGTTCGCCCTTGGGCATCGTGATGTACTTCGCCATGTCCAGCCGCCCCTGGATCGTGCCGGACTCGGCGCGATAGGAGCTCGTCGACATGATGGCAAGTGGCTTGTCGAAGACGCGCGAGAGCACGTCGCCCGGGCGCATGCCGCCGCGTGCCAGGCAGAGGATTTGGTCGAACTCCCAACCGGACGCGTCGATCTTCAGCGCCAGCCGCTCGATGAGCATGTGGTACTCGTCCCACGACACGTACAGGTGCTTGCCGTCGTCAGTCAGCATCACGACTCCTCAGGTGCATGGCGGTGGCGGTCATTTGTACGGATGGCGCAGCAGGATCGTGTGCTCGCGATCCGGGCCGGTGGACACCATGTCGATCGGCGCGCCGATGAACTCCTGCACGCGCTCGAGGTAGCGGCGGGCGTTGAGCGGCAACGCGTCCCATTGCGTGATGCCGGCCGTCGTCTCGGTCCAGCCGGGAAAGGTGTCGTAGATCGGCTGGCAGGCAATGATGTCGTCGGCGTCGAGCGGCAGGATGTCGATGCGCCGTCCGTTGAGCTCGTAGCCGACGCAGACCTTGATCTCGTCGAGCCCGTCGAGGATGTCGAGCTTCGTGATGCACAGCCCCGAGATGCCATTGATGATGATGGAGCGCTTGAGGGCTGCCGCGTCGAGCCAGCCGCAGCGCCGCATGCGCCCGGTGACGACACCGCGCTCCTGTCCGACGGTCGAGAGGTGGTGTCCGATCGTGCCCGGCTCGTCGATCGGCAGCTCGCTCGGGAATGGACCGCTGCCCACGCGCGTCGTGTACGCCTTGGTGATGCCGAGGATGTAGTGCAGCATGTCCGGCCCGATGCCCGACCCTGCCGACGCGTTGCCGGCCACGCAGTTGCTCGACGTCACGTAGGGATAGGTGCCGTGGTCGATGTCGAGCAGCGTGCCCTGCGCCCCTTCGAAGAGGATGTTGGCGCCCTGGCGGTTCGCCATGTAGAGCATGTAGCCGACGTCGGCGATCATGGGCTTGAGCTCTTCGGCCACTTTCATCGCGTGATCGAAGATCGGCTGGAATTCGAGCGCCTTGCTCTTCAGGTAGCCCGACAGCGCGAAGTTGTGCATCTCCAGCAGCTCGTGCAGCTTCTTCGCGAACCGATCCGGGTGCTTGAGGTCCTGCACGCGCAAGGCGCGCCGCGCGACCTTGTCTTCATAGGCCGGACCGATCCCCTTGCCGGTGGTGCCGATCTTGCCGGCACCGCTGGTCTCGCGCAAAGCCTCGCGCGCCTTGTCGACCTCGACGTGGAAGGGCAGGATCAGCGGGCAGGACTCGCTCACGTACAGACGCGAACGCACGTCGAGGCCGATGCCTTCGAGCCGCTCGATCTCCAGCAGCAGGTGGGTCGGATCGACCACCACGCCGTTGCCGATGTAGCAGGCGACTCCGTCTCGCATGATGCCCGAGGGGATCAGCTGCAGCGCGGTCCGCACGCCCTTGATGACCAGCGTGTGGCCGGCGTTGTGGCCGCCCTGGAAGCGCACCACGGCCTGCGCATGCGTGGTCAGCCAGTCGACCACTTTGCCCTTGCCTTCGTCACCCCACTGTGTGCCGACGACGACCACGTTGCGGCCGGCGTTGTTCGCCTTCGTTGCTTGCATTGTTGGAAGTTCCGAGTCTGAAATCCTGTCGCGTGCCGCGCTCAAAGCGCACGCACGACCCATTGATCGCCTGCAGCGACCAGTTCGCGGTCGCAGTCGAATTCCTGCCCCTCGTGCTCGTGGCCCGGCAGGATGCAGACCACTGTCTCGCCCTGCTCGCGCAGGCGGCGCACCGCAGATCGCAGCGCCTCCGATTCGCCCCAGGGCGCGCGGATCGCTGCTGCCAGCCGGCGCGGCGGCACGAGCGCGGCGAGTTCCTTGACGTCGAGGCTGAAGCCGACCGCTGGCCGGTTGCGCCCGAACGCCGCGCCGACTTCGTCGTAGCGCCCGCCGCGTGCGAGCGCATCGCTGCTGCCCTCGCAGTAGATGGCAAAGCGGGCTCCCGTGTAGTAGCCGTACCCGCCAAGGTCGGCCAGGTCGAATCCGACCCGCACCTCCGGATGGGCCTGCTGCACTCGGCTTGCGAGCGACGCCAGATCGTCGAGCGCGGCCTGCACGAGGGCATGGCCCGGCAGTTCCCGCCGCGCAACGTCCAGCACTTCGACGCCGCCGTAAAGGCGCATCAGCATCGCCAGCCCCCTGCGTATGGGCTGCGGAAAGCGCTCAGCCAGCTCAGCGACGCTCGATGCGTCCTTGGCGGCGAGCGCGCTCATCAGGGCGGCCACGCGCGCCGGGTCGACCGGAACGCTGGCCAGCAAGCCCCGCAGGATGCGTGAATCGCCGAGATCGAGCGTCACCCGATCGATGCCGGCGCTGCGCAGGCAGTCGAGCGCCAGGTCCTGGATCTCGAGATCGGCCTCCAGGCCGGCATGGCCGTAGGTCTCGGCGCCGAACTGCAAGGGCTCGCGTGTGGCGTGCAGTCCCGCCGGACGGGTGTGCAGCACCGGGCCGCAATAGCACAGTCGCGTCAGGCCGTCGCGGTTGAGCAGGTGCGCATCGATGCGTGCCACCTGGGAGGTGGTATCGGCCCGCACGCCGAGCGTGCGGCCGCTGAGCTGGTCGACGAGCTTGAATGTCTTGAGGTCGAGTTCCCGGCCGGTTCCCGAGAGCAGCGATTCGAGGTGCTCCAGCAGCGGAGGCATCACCAGCTCGAAACCGTAGCCGCGCGCCACGTCGAGCAACCCGCGCCGCAGCTCTTCGATGTGCCTGGCCTGCGCAGGCAGGACATCGGCGATGTGCTCGGGCAGCAGCCAAGCAGACAACATGGGAAATCACCGGGGGATTAAAACGGGCATTGTACCGGCGCGGCCCGGTGTTGCCGCAGGGCGCCAGGCACTCAAGGGCCGAACAAAAACAGCATCCCGGCGCCGGCCAGCATGCTCGACAGGCCGATGAAGCGCAGCTGGCCGTCACTCATGCGGATCGCACGCTCGAAGACCCGGCGCCAGGCGCCGGGGCTGAAGAATGGGAGCAGCCCTTCGATGACCAGCATCAGCGCCAAGGCGCCGATCAGCAGGTCCCAGGCGCTGGTCACTTCTTGGCGGGAGCGGTGGCGGGCGCCGAGCCGCCGCGCATGGCCCGGAAGAACTCGCTGTTCGGATCGACCACCATCACATCCGACTTGCCGCGGAACGCCGAGCGATAGGCCGAGAGGCTGCGGTAGAAGGCGGCGAACTGCGGGTCGCGGCCGAAGGAATCGGCAAACAGCGCCGAGGCCCGGGCATCGCCTTCACCCTGCACCTTCTGCGCATCGCGATAGGCTTCCGCGACGATGACTTCTCGCTGCCGGTCGGCGTCGGCGCGGATCTTTTCGCCCTCGGCCGCACCAGTAGAGCGCAGCTCGTTGGCGACACGCTTGCGCTCGGACTCCATCCGCCGGTAGATCGAATCGGTGATGTTGGCCGAGAAGTCCACACGCTTGATCCGCACGTCGACGATGTCAATGCCGAACGACTTGGCCTCGTCGGTGAGCCGGCTGCGAACGCCCTGCATCACGCGCTCGCGATCGGTCGCCAGCATCTGCTGGACCGTGCGCTTGGTCACCTCTTCGTTGAACGCCGCCTGCACGATCGGGCTCAGCCGGTTCTCGACGTTGCGGATGTCGACGCCGTTGTTCAGGATGAACTGCCGCGCGTCGGTGATCTGCCACTTGATCAGCCAGTCGATGACCAGGCTCTTCTTCTCAGCCGTGAAGATGGGCCGCGTTTCCGGGCTGTCCAAGGTCTGGATCCGCCTGTCGAGGAAGACCACGTTCTGGAACGGCGGCGGCATCTTGAACTTGAGCCCCGGCTCGGTGACCACTTCCTTGATCTCGCCGAGCGCGTAGACCACGGCGAACTGCCGCTGGTCGACCACGAACACGGTCGAAAACAGGAGCATGAGGACAAGCAGGACGCCTGCGATGTAGAAGCCTATGCGGTTCATGTGATTCTCTCGTGGCGCTGTCGTCTCAACGGCCGTCGCGGCTGCGCTGGTTGTCTCGCGAGCGCACGTCGATGGTGCCCGTCGGTGTGCCGCTCGTGTCGCCCACTCCCACCGGAGGCGCCACCGCGGCCGGCGCGGGAGCCCCTGCCTGCTGCATCAGCTTGTCCAGGGGGAGATAGAGCAGGTTCGAATTGCTGCGGGTGTCGATCAAGATCTTGCTGACGTTGGAGTAGACCTGCTGCATCGTGTCGATGTACATGCGGTCGCGAGTCACGCCGGGCGCCTTGCGGTACTCGTCGAGCACGCGGCTGAAGCGTTGCGCGTCGCCCTCGGCCTGCGCAATCACGCGAGCGCGATAGCCTTCGGCCTCCTGGCGCAGCCGCGCTGCGGTGCCCTGGGCTTTCGGAATCACGTCGTTCGCGTAAGCCTGACCCTCGTTCTTCGCGCGTTCGCGGTCGGCGCCCGCCTTGAACGCATCGTCGAAGGCCGCCTGCACCTGTTCGGGCGCCTGCACGTTCTGCACGTTGACGTTGGCGACGATGATGCCGGTCTTGAGTCGGTCGAGCTGAGCCTGGATGGATTTGACCAGCTCGACCGCAATCGCGTCGCGCTGCTCGTACAGCACGGAGTCCATCACGCTCTTGCCGACGACCTCGCGCACCGCCGATTCGGCGGCCATGATCACGGCCTGCTCCGGATCGCGGTTCTCGAACAGGAACGCCTTGGCGTCCTTCAAACGGTACTGCACGGTGAAGCGGATGTCGACGATGTTCTCGTCTTGCGTGAGCATCGACGAGTCGCGCAGTCCGGTGGCGGGCACCACGGTGTTGCGGCCGACCTCGACCGAGCGCAACTGCGTCACCGACACCGTCTCGTGCGACTGGAACGGGTAAGGCATGCGCCACTGGAAGCCGGCTTCCACTGTGTGGCTGTAGCGCCCGAAGGTGAGCACCACCGCCTGCTGGCCTGCTTGCACGATGAAGAAGCCGCTGCCGAGCCAGATCAGCGCCACGACCGCGATGATCAGACCCACCCCGATGCCCGCGCTCTTCATGTCGGGCTGGAAGTTGCCGCCGCCTCCGCCGTCAGGTCCGTTGCCGCGCGAGCCGCCACCCTTGTCGCCGCCGAACAAGCCGCTCAGCTTGCGATTGAAGTCGCGCCAGAGTTCGTCGAGGTCAGGCGGGCCGTCGCCGCGCCCGCCGGTAGCGAGATCCGCCTCGGGTCCGGCCGGGCGCCGGCGTGGCAGCCAGCTCGCCGCGGCGCCGCGCAGCAAGGCGCCGGCGGCGCGCGCCGTACCGCGCAGGCGAGTCCAACCGCTGGATGACGTGCCGCGCTGGGCACCGTATGCACTGCTCATGGTGTGGATTGGAAGTGTTGTTGGCCGCGACGCGCGTTCCCGTCCGCAACGTCGCTGGACGCTTGCTCGGGTGAAGGTGAGGCGATTTCGTGAACATTCAAGCGCTCGGCCAGGGTGCCGGCGACCGCTTGAGAAATGACTTCGCGCAATTCGTCCAGCCCGCGACCGTCGAGCGCACTCACAAAGACTCGAGGCACGCGCACGCCGCCCTCGAGCTCCAGCGTGTCGACGGCGCTGCGCGGACGCTGCGTGTCTTCGAGCTTGTCGAATTTGTTGTAGACGAGCACCTGCGGCACGGCGCCGGCGCCGATGTCGGCCAGCACGCGCTGCACCTCCGCCATCTGCTCGGCCAGCTGAGGGCTCGACGCGTCGACCACATGCAGCAGCAGGTCAGCCTCGGCGGCCTCCTGCAGCGTTGCCTCGAAGGCCTCGACCAGCTTGTGCGGCAGGTCGCGGATGAAGCCGACGGTGTCGGACAGCGACACCGAGCGGCCGACATCTTCGAGGTAGAACTGGCGTGTCGTCGTGTCGAGCGTGGCGAACAGCTGGTTGGCCGCGAAGCTGCGCGCCTTGACCAGCGCGTTGAACAACGTCGACTTGCCGGCGTTGGTGTAGCCCACCAGCGAGACGCGGAAAGTCTGGTTGCGCTCGCGCGAGCGCCGCTGCGTGTTGCGCTGGCGCTTGACCTTCTGCAGGCGCTCCTTCACCGTCTTGATGCGCTCGCCGATCATCCGGCGGTCCAGCTCGATCTGCGCCTCGCCCGGCCCGCCCCGTGTGCCGATGCCGCCGCGCTGGCGCTCCAGGTGGCTCCAGCGGCGCACCAGGCGCGTCGACAGATATTGCAGCTGGGCGAGCTCGACCTGCAGCTTGCCTTCGTGGCTCTGCGCCCGCGCGGCGAAGATCTCGAGGATGAGCATCGTGCGATCAGCCACGGCCACACCGAGGTGACGCTCGAGGTTGCGCTGCTGCGCGGGCGACAAGGCCTGGTCGAACAGCACCGCTTCGGCCCGGTGGCCCTCGACCAGCGCTTTGATCTCGTCGGCCTTGCCGGAGCCGACGAACAGCGCCGGGTCGGGAGCCTTTCGACGCGCGATCACACGCGCCACCGGCATGTCGCCGGCCGATTCGGCCAGCTGCGCCAGCTCGTCGAGTGTTGCATCGAAGGCGGCGGAGCCGCCCACGTCGACGCCGACCAGGATGGCGCGAGCCATCCCGGCCGAACCCGCCACTGGATTCGAAGAACTCAAGGTTGAAGCGGCCGAGAACCCGCCGGCATCACGGGCTTCAGCTCTGTTCCTGGTTGTCGGCGGCGTGGAAGTTCACCGCCCTGCCGGGCACCACCGTGGAGATGGCGTGTTTGTAGACCATCTGCGTGACGGTATTTCGCAAGAGCACCACATACTGATCAAAAGACTCGATGTGGCCCTGCAGCTTGATGCCGTTGACGAGGTAGATCGACACCGGCACATGCTCCTTGCGCAGCAGGTTCAGGAAGGGGTCTTGTAGGAGTTGGCCCTTATTGCTCACGATATAGCTCCGTGTTTTAGAGGTTATGAGAGTGGCACGTTAACACAGGGTTCCGCCGTGCCGGGCGTTTTTAGGGATTAGCCCGAGTACCGTCAGGCATCCCGCGGGTCGAAAGGATTCTTGCCTGAGCGAGTCTCGATCCGCAAAGGCGTTCCCACCAGCTTGAAGTGCTCGCGAAAGCGCCCTTCCAGGTAGCGCTTGTAGGCGTCTGTCACGTGCTCCAGATTGTTACCGTGGATCACGATCACCGGGGGATTCATCCCGCCCTGGTGCGCGTAGCGCAGCTTGGGGCGGAACATGCCCGCCCGCTTGGGTGCCTGGTGCTCCACCGCTTCCTGCAGCAAGCGAGTCAGCACCGGCGTCGTCATCTTCTTGGTGGCCGAGGCGTGCGCATCGGCGATGGCCTTCCATACCGGGCCCAGGCCTTGGCGCTTGGTTGCCGAGATGTGCAGCAGCGGCGCGTACTTCAGGAAGGCAAGGCGCTGTTCGATGGAGCGCTGCAGCAATTGCTTCTGGTAATCGTCGACGGCGTCCCACTTGTTGACGGCGAGCACGACCGCGCGTCCGCTGTCGAGGATGTAGCCCGCAATGTGCGCGTCCTGGTCGGTCACGCCCTGGGTCGCATCCAGCAGCAGCAGGACGACGTTCGCGTCGGCAATCGCCTGCAGAGTCTTCACCACCGAGAACTTCTCGATCGCCTCGAAGACCTTGCCCCTGCGGCGCAGACCGGCCGTGTCGATGAGCTGGAATTTCTGGCCGTTGCGCTCGAACGGCACGCTGATCGCGTCGCGCGTGGTGCCGGGCATGTCAAAGGCGACCAGGCGCTCCTCGCCGAGCCAGGTGTTGATCAGCGTGCTCTTGCCGACGTTGGGCCGCCCGGCCACCGCCAGGCGGATCGGCGCGCCCTCGTCGGCCTCCTGCTCCTCTTCGTCGAAGGGGAAGTCCGCGAGCGCCTCCTCGATGAGGCTGCGGATGCCCTGACCGTGGGCCGACGATATCGGGTGCGGTTCGCCCATGCCCAGTTCGTAGAACTCGGCCAGATGCGGCGAGTCGACCATTCCCTCGGCCTTGTTCACCGCCAGCACGACCTTCTTGCCCACGGTTCGCAGGTACTTGGCGATGTCGTGGTCTTGCGCCGAGAGCCCGCCGCGCACGTCGACGACGAAGATCACCGCATCCGCCTCGGCGACCGCCTGGCGCGTCTGCTTGGCCATCTCCTTGACGATGCCGGTGGTGCTGTCGGGCTCGAAGCCACCGGTGTCGACGACGATGAACTCGCGCTCGCCGAGACGACCGTCACCGTAATGCCGGTCGCGGGTCAGGCCGGCGAAGTCGGCCACGATCGCGTCGCGGCTCTTCGTCATCCGGTTGAAGAGCGTCGACTTGCCGACGTTGGGCCGCCCGACGATGGCGATGACGGGCTTCATCTGACGTCGAAGCGCCCGACGCCGGGCCGCTCCAAAGTCGGCAGCTCGCCCCCTCGGGGCGCAGACGCGACGCGGATGGAGGGAGCCATCTACTGGGCACGCAGGGCGTAGAGGCCGCCCTTG
>CAJPFZ010000573.1 GCA_905339355.1 Burkholderiaceae bacterium | reverse complement strand
AGGAAACCGCCGGGCAGGAAGCCTGACGCATTACAGGGAGAGTGACATGGGATTGTTCGGATCGAAGAAGAAGGTCGAGGAAGCGGCGGAGGGCGGCGAGGCCGTGCTCTCCGACGGCAGCAAGGTGCAGGTGGCGCGGCGGGTGGACTGCCGCGGCGATTCCTGCCCGCGGCCGCAGCTGATGACGAAAAAGGCGGTGAATGAAATCGCCGCCGGCGGCGTCGTCGAGGTGCTGGTGGATAACCCCTCCTCGGTCGAGGCGCTGCCGCCGTTGTGCAACGAGCTCAACGCGACGCACCTGGAAACCATCAAGGACCCGGCCTGCTGGCGGGTGTACATCAAGAAGGACTGACCATGCTGGCACGCCTGCTCATGCGCCTGTTCATCGCCGTCTCGGTCGCCGCCGTGCTGGGCGGACTGACTTTCGTCTACGTCAAGCCGCCGGAGAGCATGAAGCTGACGCGCGACGGCGTGCCGCTGATGGCGCCGCCGGTGGCGCATCCGGCGACCGGCGAGGCGATTCCGCTGGAAGTGCTGGTGAACCATTACAAGGGAGGCGGACGCTGATGGATTTCGAGACGCTCGTCCAGATCGGCATGTTCTGCGTGGCCTTCGGCATGATGGCGCTGGCCTTCTTCAGCGATTCGCTCTAGGGAGGCCGCCATGATGAACCGTGAAAGCCTGATTTTCTGCGGCGCGTCCCTGGTGCTCACGCTGGTGGTGAGCGCCATCGGCTTCCACTTCGCGGCGCTGCCGGGGGAAACCGTCGCGGCCATGAAGCAGCCGGCCCCGGCCGAAACCCTGCCCGACGTCGACATCGGCGGCGGCTTCGGCAAGGTCTCCGTGATCGAGCTCGTCGGCTTCTACATGGAGAACCCGCCGGCGCCGAAGGGCGGCGGCGGGGACGCCTCGCCGGCCGTGAAGCGCTTCGGCGGCTGCTGAGCATGCGCTTCCTCGCCGTCCTCCTGCCCCTGCTGTTCGCGTTGCCCGCGCAGTCGGCGGAGGATTTCGCCTACGTGCGCGCGGCGGAGCCGGGCGCGGTGGCGGTCGATGCGCGGCCGCTGGCCGCATGCCGCGAGAAGAGCCTCGCCGGCGCGCGCTGCCTGCCGGCGGAAGATTTCCTCGGCCCGCACAACCGCCTGCCCAGTGCGCGCGACCTCCTCTGGCTGCTCGGCACCGCCGGCCTCTCGGGCGAGGAAACGGTGCTGGTGGTCGGCCAGGATGTGCTTGCCCGCGATTTCGTCGCCGGACTGCTGCATGTCGCCGGCCAGCGCAGCGTGCGCGTGCTGACCGAGCCCGTCGGCCGCCTGCTGGAGCAGGGCGCCGCCGCCGGAGCGGGCCGCGAGCGCGGCATGATCCGCGAGGCGGTGTTCGCCGCGCCGATGCGCGACGGCCTGCTGCTTTTGCGTGATGAGCTGCGCGGCGAGCTGCGCGCCTCGAAGGCGACGCTGCTCGACGGCCGCACGGAGAACGAATACTGGGGCGAGACGGTGCGCGCCGCGCGCGGCGGCCACCTGCCGGGCGCGGTCAGCCTGCCGGCGCTGCAGTTGCGCGGGGCGCAGAACCCCGTCCTGCCGGAAGGCAGCCCGGTCGCCTACGCCCACGATGCCCTCGAAGGCTTCGCCTACCTCACCCTGCTGCGCGCCGGCCACGGCGTGGCGGCGAAGCTCTACGCCGAAGGCTGGGCCGAGTGGGCAGCCGACGGCGCGCTGCCGGTCGACAGCGTGTCCTACCCGGAGCGCGCGCAGCCCGTCGCAGCAAAAAGTCAGCCGCCGCAGGACGGCGCCGCGCGTTCGCCGGCGCTGCT
>CAJPFZ010000572.1 GCA_905339355.1 Burkholderiaceae bacterium | reverse complement strand
TGATTGAAGCGGATGCCGAAGTGCTGCGCCAGTTCGCGCTTGTAGTCGGCTTCGAGCGCGGCCTGCGGCGGCGGCAGCGAGGGCCCTTGCGGGTTGTAGACGAGGTTGAGCACCAGGCCCGACGCTTCGTCGGCATAACCGAGCGCATTGAGCCGCTTCAGCGCCGCGATGCTCTTGTCGAACACGCCGTCGCCGCGCTGACGGTCGACGTTCGCCGGCGAGTAGCAAGGCAGCGACGCGACCACCTCGACGCGATGCGCGGCAAGAAACTCGGCCAGGTCCTCCTGCTGCGGCTCGAAGAGGATGGTCAGGTTGCAGCGATCGATCACGCGCACGCCAAGCGCGCGTGCCGCCGCGACGAGGCGGCGGAAATGCACGTTCAGCTCGGGCGCGCCGCCGGTCAGGTCCAACGTACGGATGCCCTGGCGCTGCAGCACCTGCAGCACCATATCGACGGTGTCGCCGTCCATCATCTCGGTGCGGTTCGGGCCGGCGTTGACGTGGCAGTGCAGGCAGCTCTGGTTGCAGCGGTAGCCGAGATTCACCTGCAGCGTGTCGAGCCGGCGGCGGCGCAGCGCAGGGAAGTCGGTCTTGGCGAGAAGTGGCAGCGTGGCGTGCATGGCGAGCGGTTGGGGTTTCGTGCGTTCTGCTGAAGTCGGAGTGGCGGCGTTCTTCTTACACGGTCGGCAGGCGGCGGGCGGCGCAGCGGCCGCCGGCCCGTCAGGGCTTGACGCGAGACACCCGCAGCACGCGGCCCGAGCGTTTGAGGGTGCGCATCACGTCGGCGAGGTGCAGCCGGTCGCGCACGCTCAGCAGCAAGCGCAGCTCGGCGGTCTGCGAGGCGGGTTCATCGCCCATGTCGATGTGGGTGATGTCGGCCTCGGCCTGCGCCACGGCCGCGGCCACCTCGGCCAGCACGCCCTTGCCGTTCTTGACCAGCACGTTGACGCCGGTCTCGAAGGCCCGGGTGGGCTGCTCGGCCCACTCGACGGTCATCCAGCGTTCGCTGTCGCGTTCGTAGAGCCGCTTGCCGATGCCGCACTCGCCCGTGTGGATCACGAGGCCCTCGCCGCGGCCGAGGTAGCCGACGATCGCGTCGCCCGGGATCGGCCGGCAGCACGGCGCCATCTGCACCGAGGCGCCCTCGGCGCCGTCGATCTGCACCATGCCTTGCATCGGCTCTGCGTCGTCGTGCGCGTAGCGGCCCAGTGTCAGCGTCACCGCGTCGGGCCGGGTGCCGCGTTCGGCGAGCAGCCGTGCCATGCGCTTGGCGACGATGGTGGCGATCTTGCGGCCGAGGCCGATGTCGGTCAGCAGCTCCTCTCGGCTGCGGTTGCCGCTCCAGCGCGTGAGTTGCGCCCACACCGTGAACTCGGGCGTGTCGTCGCCCGGCATGACCAGGCCCTCGGCACGCAGCGCCTGCGCCAGCATCTTGGAGCCGAGTTCCTGCGACTCCTCTTGCTCCATGGTCTTCAGGTAGTGGCGGATCTTCGAGCGCGCGCGGCCCGTGCGCACGAAGTTGAGCCAGGCGGGGTTGGGCTTGGCGCCCGGCGCGCTGACGATCTCGACCACGTCGCCGCTGCGCAGCTCGGTGCGCAGCGCGACAGGTTCGCCGTTGACCTTGGCCGCCACGCAGTGGTCGCCGACGTCGGAGTGGATCGCGTAGGCGAAGTCGACCGGCGTCGCGCCGCGCGGCAGCGCGAGGATCTTGCTCTTGGGCGTGAACACGTAGACGGCGTCGGGGAAGAGGTCGATCTTGACGTGTTCGAGGAACTCGCTCGCGTCGCGCGTTTCGTCCTGGATGTCGACCAGCGACTGCAGCCACATCGCGCCCAGGCGCTGCGCTTCCTGCGCCTGCACGGAGTTGTGGCCCTTGCTCTTGTAGAGCCAGTGCGCGGCGATGCCCTTCTCGGCCACCGCATGCATGTGCTCGGTGCGGATCTGGAACTCGACCGCCGTTCCGAGCGGGCTCACGAGCGTGGTGTGAAGCGACTGGTAGCCGTTGGCCTTGGGGATGGCGATGTAGTCCTTGAAGCGCCCGGGCAGCGGCTTGTACAGCTGGTGCAGCACGCCGAGCGCGAGATAGCACTCGGGCAGCGTGGCGACGACGATGCGAAAGCCGAAGATGTCGTTGACCTGCGCGAAGGTCAGGTGTTTTTCGCGCATCTTGCGGTAGATCGAAAACAGCGTCTTCTCGCGCCCGAACACCGCCACCTTCAGTTTGGACTGGGCGAACGACTTCTCCACCTCGCGCTGGATGCGCTCGACGATGTCGCGCCGGTAGCCGCGTGCCTTCTGCACCGCCTTGAACAGCGCCGAGTGGCGCCACGGCCGCAGGTGCTGGAACGACAGCTCCTGCAGTTCACGGTAGGTCTGGTTCAGCCCGAGCCGGTGCGCGATCGGCGCGTAGATGTCGATAGTTTCGCGCGCGATGCGCGTGCGCTTGTCGGGCGCAACCGCCTCCATCGTGCGCATGTTGTGCAGCCGGTCGGCCAGCTTGACGAGAATGACGCGCACGTCGCGCGCCATCGCCAGCAGCATCTTGCGGAACGATTCGGCCTGCGACTCCTCGCGTGTCGAGAACTGCAGCTTGTCCAGTTTCGTGAGCCCGTCGACGAGGTCGGCGGTCGGCGCGCCGAAGCGCTCGATCAGCTGCACCTTGGTGACGCCGCAATCCTCCATCGCGTCGTGCATCAGCGCGGCCATGATGGCCTGCGCGTCGAGTTTCCAGTCGGCGCACAGGCCGGCGACGGCGATCGGGTGGGTGATGTAAGGCTCGCCGCTGGCCCGGAACTGGCCGAGATGCGCCTCGTCGGCGAAGCGGTAGGCGTCGCGCACCCGCTTGATGTCGCCCGAGTCGAGGTAGTCGAGCTTGCGCGTCAGCGTGGCAAAAGAGGCCGCGGCGGCGTCGTCGACCGGGGTGGGGGGCGCTTTGGCGGCGGCGCGGCGGCTCGAGGGGCTGGTGAGCTCCTTGAATGCGGCGGCGATGCGAGAGGGCATCCCCCGAATTTATCGTGGAAACCGGTGCGGCGCAGTCCGGGCTTGCAGTGGCCCGGGTCCGATGCACAAATGCGAACGGCCCGAAACGGGCCGTTGAGGTGAGAAGCGCGGGGCGTCGACGCTCAGATCGGAACCTTGCGAAGCATCTCCAGGCCGATCTCGCCGGCGGCGATTTCGCGCAGCGCGGTCACGCCGGGCTTGTTCTTGGTCTCGATCTTGGCCGCGTGGCCCTGGCTCAGCATGCGGGCGCGGTAGGTGGCCGCGAGCACCAGCTGGAAGCGGTTCGGAATCTTCTGCAGGCAATCTTCGACGGTGATGCGGGCCATGAGCGAACTCCAAACGGTTTGAATGCGGACTAGCTGAGGTCGAGTGCCTTGAAGACGGCGGGCTTGCTGCGCAGCTGGGCCAGGTACTTCAGGCGCTGGCTGTGAACGACGGTCTTGAGGTCGAAGACAGCGGTTTCGAACAAGGCGTTGATTATAACGAAGTCGAAGTGCTTGGCCTGCGCCACCTCGAGCCGCGCGTTGACCAGGCGCTGCGAGATCACCTCGGGCTTGTCCTCGCCGCGGCGGTTCAGCCGCTGCGCCAGTTCTTCGTAGCTCGGCGGCAGGATGAAGATCAGCACCGCGTTGGGGAAGAGCTGCTTGATCTGCAGCGCACCCTGCCAGTCGATTTCGAGCACCACGTCCTGGCCGCTGGCCACGCGCGACTGCACTTCCTTGCGCGAGGTGCCGTAGAGGTTGCCGTGCACCTCCGCCCACTCGAAGAATTCGCCGGCGGCGGCCATCGCGCGGAAGGCGGCTTCGTCGATGAAGTGGTACTCGCGGCCGTCGCGCTCCTGACCGCGCGGCTGGCGGGTGGTGTGCGAGATCGAGACGACGAGGTGCGAATCGAGCTCCAGCAGAGACTTGACGAGGCTCGACTTGCCCGCTCCGCTCGGCGCGGCGACGACGAAGAGATTGCCTGGGTATTCCATGAGCGGCTGTTATTCCAGGTTCTGCATCGGCAATGGTGGCGACAGGCGTGTCATGTCACTTCAATCCTGGGTCGCCCTGAAGTATCGCCGCTTCGGGTCTTGTGGACTGGAGCCGATTTCGCGAACCAGGCCACGTTCCACGAGGCTCGCGAGGCGTGTGCGTGCGGTGCGCGGGGTGCGGTTTATGCGCCCCGCGATCTCGTTGGTGGACAGTCCGGCGCCATTCGACAGCGCGTCCAAGATCGCCCGATCGACATCATCCGGCGATGGCACCTGTCCTCGTGTCGTATGAAGCGTGACCCGGAAGCGCGTGCCGATCTCTTCCAGCACGGGGGGCGGCAAGCCAGCCTCCCGGCAGGCGGCACTCATGCGCTGGATGCCGCTGCCCCATTGTTCGATCAGGCCGAGTTCCTGGAACACGCGGCCCATGACGCGGTTGCGCAGCTTCGATACGCCGCGCCGCAAGTCCTCCACCGTCAGGCCCGGTGGCAGCAAGCCGGGATTCTCGATCTCCACACGATCGTCGAAGATGGCCACACGCAACGGCGCGCCCCGTTGTGCATAGTCCGCATGCACCACCGCGTTGACGACGGCCTCCCGCAGCGCCACGGGCGGCAGGCTCCACGTGTCGGTGCGGCGCACGGCGCCGATGTCGAAGCCATGCAGGCCATGTTTCTGTACGAACTCGATGGCCGCCTTAATCATCTTGGGGCTTGGGCCGTACACCGCCGTCGAGTCGACGATGCGGGTCTTGTCGGTGCCTGCAAACCGCCCCGCCTGGATCCAGGCGTCGGGGAAGTGGGCTCGCGCGTCGCGTCCGAACAGCAGGACGCCGCCGATGGAGGGCACCAGGCGGTGCTGGTATGGCACCAGCAGGCGCAGCGTTTCCAGGTCGGCCTTCTTGAGCTTGCGCATCGGCGCGAAGCACTCTGAAGCAACTGTGAAGTCAAGCGCTTCAGAGTCGAGCTCCGGCATCGCCTGTTCATCGAACGACTTGCCCAGGTTTGCTCGTCGCAACTCGGCTACAAGCTCGTCGTCCGCTCGCCGGTTGGTGGAACCTACCCGGACGTAGACACCTGCCTCGACGCCGACTGCTTTGAGAAAGTGAGGCCGGCCGGGACTGGGGTACACCTGTATGGCAAGCACGTTGGTACTGCGCCAAGGCAGGATTTCGATGTCCGGCACCAGGCGCGGCTCGATGCCGTCGCTGAGCAGGTTCGCGACACGCTCCTCCAGTGAGAGAGGATCGGCAATGCCGCGCACATGGCGTGTGCCGTCCTCGACGCCGATCAGGATGGTGCCGCCCGCCGTATTGGCAAAGGCGACAACGGTGCGGAGCACGCCCACCGTAGACGAGAGATCACGTTTGAACTCGAGTGTCTTGCCCTCGGGCCGCTTCAGCAGTTCGGTCAGGTCCATGGCGGTGAAATTTACTCTGAAGTCAGTCTGCCGGTGGGACTTCAGAGTATTGCCAGCGCCGAGTAGGACGACTTGGCAGGAAGCGGCGAACGCAGAGTTGCCTGCGGCCGTTATTCCAGGTTCTGCACCTGCTCGCGCAGCTGCTCGATCGCCACCTTCATCTCGACCGAGATGTTGGTCAGCTCGAGCGTCGAGGCTTTGGAGCCGAGCGTGTTGGCTTCACGCAGTAACTCCTGAATCAGGAAGTCAAGCCGCTTGCCGACCTCGCCGCCCTTCTTCAGCAGGCGGGCGATTTCGTCGAGGTGGGCGCGCAGGCGTGCCAGCTCCTCGGCCACGTCGATGCGGATCGCGTAGGCCGCCGCCTCGTTGATCGCACGCTCCTGCAGCGCCTGCTCGGGGATGCTCTGCGCGGCGCCGGTCACTTCGAGCGCTTCCTTCCAGCGCTCGACGAACTTCTGCTGTTGGCGCTGCACGACCGCTGGCACCAGGGGTTCGGCCTCGGCGGCTAGTTCGCGCAGGCGCTTGACCCGCTCCATCAGCACGGTGACGAGCCGGTCGCCTTCGCGGGCGCGCGCTTGCACCAGTCCGGCAATCGCACGCTTGGCCGCGTCGAGGGCGACTTCGTCCAGGCGCTCGGTCAGGCCGCCGCCCTTGCACCACTGAAGCACCTCGTGCACTGACAGCGGTTGCGCCTTTGGCAACCAGGTCTGCACGGTGCTTTCAAGCCGGCTCAGGCGGCTGAGTTGATCGGCTTGCGGCTGCGGCCAGGCGTTGTCGGTGTCGGTGCGGGTGGACAACCGCAGCTCCACCTTGCCGCGGCGCAGCGCGCCCGCCAGCAGGTCGCGCAGGGCGGGCTCCAGCGAGCGGAACTCGTCGGGCAACCTGAAGTTGAGATCGAGAAATCGGCCGTTGACCGAACGCAGCTCGACGCTGACGCTCGCAGAGGGTGTCGCCGCGGTCCGGCCCGCGGGGCCTTCGGCAATAGTGCCGCTTTCGGCAGTGGCGCCGGCGCCCGCAGTGGCGCTGGCATAACCGGTCATGCTGTAGACTGGCATGCAGCTTTTTTCGCCCCCAGAAATCCCGATTATGTCAAAGCCAAAACCCGCTCCGCTGCCCTCGGGCACGGTGGTGGGCGGGTACCAGATCATCAAGAAGCTGGCAGCCGGTGGATTTGGCGTGGTCTATCTCGCCGAAGACGCGGAGCGCCATCTCGTGGCGCTCAAGGAGTACCTGCCGTCTTCACTCGCCGAGCGCTCGCCCGGCGAACTGACGCCGCGTGTCAAGCCCGAGAAGCAGCCGCTGTACCGCCTGGGCCTGAAGAGCTTCTTCGAAGAAGGCCGCTCGCTCGCGCAGATCTCGCATTCGAGCGTCGTCTCGGTGCTCAACTTCTTCCGCGAGAACGAAACCGTCTACATGGTGATGAACTACCTGCAGGGCGACACCCTGCAGGACTTCATCGTGACCGCGCGCGACTTGAAGCGCGACAAGGTGTTCCGCGAGTCGACCATCCGCTCCCTGTTCGACGAGATCCTGCGCGGCTTGCGCATCGTGCACCAGCACAAGATGCTGCACCTGGATATCAAGCCGGCCAACATCTTCATCACCAACGACAACAAGGCGGTGCTGCTGGACTTCGGCGCGGCGCGCGAGGTGCTGAGCAAGGAAGGCAACTTCATCCGCCCGATGTACACGCCGGGCTTCGCGGCACCCGAGATGTACCGCCGCGACGGCACGCTCGGGCCGTGGACCGACATCTACGCGATTGGCGCCTGCATCTATGCGTGCATGCAGGGCTATCCCCCCAACGACGCGCCGCAGCGCATCGAGAAGGACCGCCTCGCGCTGTCGCTCTCGCGGCTGCGCAACGTGTATTCCGACAACCTGATCGAAGTGACGGAGTGGTGCATGTCGCTCGACCCGCTGTCGCGGCCGCAGAGTGTGTTCGCCCTGCAAAAGGAGCTGGCGCGCGAGACCGAGCGCCGCTACACCAAACTCAGCTTCAGCGAGCGGCTGAAGCTGCAGCTCGAGAACATCACGAGCGCCAAGGCATAGATGAACACGACGCGCGCGCGCTCGAACTTCCCTGACCGCCGTTGGCGGCCCTTCGGGCAATGACCATGCGCTTCTCCGTCTACCAGGTGAGCCGCAAGGGCGGCCGGGAGAAGAACGAAGACCGCATGGGCTATTGCTACACGCGCGATTCGGGCTTGTTCGCACTGGCCGACGGCATGGGCGGGCATCCCGAGGGCGAGGTCGCCTCGCAGCTCGCGCTGCAGACGCTCGCGGCGCTGTTCCAGCGCGACTCCAAGCCGACGCTCGCCGACCCGCTGCGCTTCCTGCACGAAGCCATCATCGCGGGCCATCACCAGCTGCTGCGCTACGCGACGCAGAAGTCGCTGATCGACACGCCGCGCACGACGGTGGTCGCCTGTGTGCTGCAGGGCAACGCCGCCTACTGGGCGCATTGCGGCGACTCGCGGCTGTACATGGTGCGCGGCGACAAGCTGATCGCGCGCACCCGCGACCATTCGTATTCGGAGCTGCAGGAAACGCTGAGCCAGGTCGTTCCGATGGGCGAGCGCTTCAACCGCAACGTGCTGTTCACCTGCCTCGGCAGCCCCGGCAAGCCGGTGGTCGACACGGTCGGCCCGCTGCTGCTGCAACCGGGCGATCGCTTGTTGTTGTGCTCCGACGGGCTGTGGGGCAGCGTCAGCGACCAGACGATCGCCGAGCAGCTGGCAAAGAACGCGATCTCCGACGCCGTGCCCGAGCTCGTGGAGCAGGCGCTGCGCAACGGCGGCCCCAAGAGCGACAACGTCTCGGTGCTCGCGATGGAATGGGAAAGTGCCGAAGACGCCGACAGTGGCGCCGGCATCTCCACGCAGACGCTGGGCGAAGAGGTGTTCGCCTCGACCATCCAGGCGAGCGTGCTGGGCCAGGAAGTGCCCGACGAACTTGACGACGCCGAGATCGAGCGCTCGATCAAGGAAATCAACGAGGCCATCCGGCGCTCGTCTCAAAAGAAATCCTGAGGAACAAGCCGATGAGCTTTCAACGCACGCAAGGCCGTGCCGCCGACGCATTGCGTCCGATCACGATCACCCGCCGCTACACCAAGCACGCCGAGGGGTCGGTGCTGGTGGAGTTCGGCGAAACAAAGGTGCTGTGCACCGCGTCGGTGGAAGAGAAGGTGCCGCCGTTCAAGCGCGGCAGCGGCGAGGGCTGGCTGACGGCGGAGTACGGCATGTTGCCGCGCGCCACGCACACGCGCAGCGACCGCGAAGCGGCCAAGGGCAAGCAAAGCGGCCGCACGCAGGAGATCCAGCGCCTGATCGGGCGCTCACTGCGCTGCGTGTTCGATCTGGCGGCGCTCGGCGAGCGCACCATCGCGCTCGACTGCGACGTGATCCAGGCCGACGGCGGCACGCGCACCGCGGCGATCACCGGCGCTTTCGTGGCGGCCCACGACGCGGTGAGCTGGCTGATGCAACAGGGCCTGCTGGCGGCGTCGCCGCTGCGCGACTACGTCGCCGCGGTGTCGGTGGGCATCGTCGAGGGCACGCCCCTGCTCGACCTCGAGTACCTCGAGGATTCGGCCTGCGACACCGACATGAACGTCGTGATGACCGGCAGCGGCGGCTTCGTCGAGGTGCAGGGCACGGCCGAAGGCGCGGCCTTCTCGCGCAAGGAGATGGACCGGCTGCTGCAGCTGGCCGAAAACGGCATCCGCGAGCTGACCGCGGCGCAGCGCGCGGC
>CAJPFZ010000571.1 GCA_905339355.1 Burkholderiaceae bacterium | reverse complement strand
GCGCCCTGCGTGAAGAGCTGGCGCCCGAGTTCCATCTGAGCCGCATCGTCCGACGCCGCGGCCGGCGCCGCCGGCACCACGACGACCAGCATCGCGGTCAACGCGCGGCGCGCGCCGCCGCGCGCCGCCCCGAGCGACAGCGGCGTCATCACGCCACCATGACCTTCACCGCGTGATCGGCCCAGCTGTTGTTGCTGTACCCGCCCACGTTCTCCACGCGCACCTCGGGCTGGACGTTGCCGGCCGCGTCGGTGGCGCGGCTCGCGATCGTGTGCGTGCCGGCCGGCAGATGGGTCTGCAGCACGAATTGGCGCCATGCAAAACGGCCGAGATCGGGGCCGACGAACTTGGCATCCTTCCAGGTCTTGCCGCCGTCGATCGACACTTCGACCCGCTTGACGGCACTGGTGCCGCCGAAGGCGACGCCGTGGATCTGCGTCGTGCCGGCAGTGAGCTTTCCGTCGGGTGCGGGCGAGTTGACCCACGACTTGACGTTCATCTCCAGCACCGAAGGCTGGCTCGGCTCGGCCTTCGCGCCGGGCGGCGTGATGCGGTAGCCGTGCGACATGATCTTTGCCTTGCTCTCGGCCGACGTGAACGCCACGCGCTTGACGTACTTGATGTTGTTGACGCCCTGGTAGCCAGGCACGACGAGGCGCAATGGCCCGCCGTGCGCCAGCGGGATCGGTGCGCCGTTCAACTCCCAGGCGAGCAGCGCATCGTCCATCGCCTTCAGTGGCAGCGAACGCTCGACGACCACGCTCAGCGGGTCTACCCCTTCGGGCAGCTTCTCGCCGCCGGTGCCGGTCAGGTAGGCCATGCCGGGGCTCACGCCGCCAAGCGCCTCGACCACGGCACGCAGAGGCACGCCGCTCCACACGACGCAGCCCGCGGCACCCACCGTCCAGGGCGTGCCGCTCGGCTTGCTCGGGAAGAAGCCACGGCCATTGCCCGAGCATTGAAGCACCGTGGCCACCGTCTCGATGCCCATGGACTTCAGTTGTCCCACCGTCAGCGCGCGCGGATGCTGCACGCCCTCGATGCTCACTTCCCAGCCGTCGCGATGGTTGAGGATCGATGGGTCGGGCGACGGGAGGTTGTTGCGGATGTAGAGCTTGTCGGCCGGCGTGATGATGCTGGTGCCGAAGGCGTCTCGCCGCGTTTCGATGGTGCTCGAGCTGTGCACGATCACGCTCGCGGGATCTTTCCATGTGGCATACGCCGGCAGCGGCTTGGCTTGCGCGGCCGCGGGCCGCGTCCAGCTGGCCAGGCCGATGGCGGCGAGCGCGCTGGCGCTTCCGGCCAGCATGTGACGGCGTTGAATCGAGTTCACGGTGTTCATCGAAAGTCTCCCGGATTTGCGAAAGCGGCCCGTGTGAAACGGGCCGCGGCGAATGAAATGGAACAGACAGCGTTGCAAGTATTGCATCTGCGCACGAGACTTTTCCCGTTGCGATGGCAGGGTTGTTGGCAACCAAAAGTTACCATTTCAGTGTGGGGCAGATGCGAAATTGCCGAGCAGTGATGGCGCGCCCATGTACAAAATCTGACCGCCGCAAACCAATCAAAACAAGCCAGGAGTAGGCGGTACGTTCAGCGCGCCCGCGCTGATGCTCCAGCAGTCGTTCAGGGAACAATCATGCGCAAATCAGGGATTCTCTTGCCCGCGTTGTTGGCTTGGTGCGCGGTCGCGCAAGCCGATCTTTCGGTTCTGGTGGCCGTCGAGCCCACGTCGAAGAAGGAGGGGTTTCTCCTGCTGCGTGCCACCGTGGAAAAGGGGCTGGGCGCAGCCACGGCACAGCCCGTGACGCTGACCACCAGCGAGGATCTCACCGATGCCATGCGCGCGACGCGCACCGGCGATTACGACATCTTCATCGCGCCCGCGCAGGTGGCCGCATCGGCACTGCTGCGCGGCTACGAACTCATCGGCTCGACCGAAGCGTCGGAGCAGTACGTGCTGGTCGGCCGCCAGCACTACGGCGACACCGATGCCGTGAAGGGCGGCCGCTTGTACCTGCCCCAACAGGACTCGATCTACACCTACATGGCGCGCGGCATGCTCAACGCGAGCGGCCTCTCGTTCAAGGACATGGGCGCGGTCGAGTACGCGCGCTATCCGCTCGCCGGATTGACCGCGGTGAACCTGGGCCTGTTCGATGCCACCGTCGTGCGCAAGAGCGACTGGGACGCAGCGGCCAAGGAGCAGGCGGCCGTGGCCAAGGTGCTCGCGACCTCGGGCTTCGTTCCCGGCGGCTTCTCGGTCGTCATCAAGAAAAGCCTGCCGGCCGACGTTCGCACGAAGGCAGCGAAGTGGCTCTCGACCTCGGGCAGCACGGCGGGCCTGAAGCCGCTCGGCGTGCATGCCGAGATGGCGGCGTACAAGTCAGTCGCCGAACTCGGCTTCTTCACGCCCACCCACCTGCCTGGCGCCACGGTCGTGACCGCCAAGGAGGTGCAGCAGCTCGTCGGCCAGGGCGTCGTGCTCGTCGATACGCGCACCGAGAAGGAGTACAAGACCCGCCATATTCCGGGCGCGATCTTCGTGCCCTACGTGGAGAAGAGCCTGAAGGACGTGGCCTTCGAAGCCAAGCTCGACGACTTCTCCGGCCTCGACAAGCTCGATCCCGCCAAGCCGGTGATCTTTGCGTGCAACGGCGCGGAGTGCTGGAAGTCGTACAAGGCCAGCCGGCAGGCGGTGCTCAGGGGCTTCAAGCGTGTCTACTGGTTCCGCGGCGGCCTGCCCGAGTGGGAAGCCTCGGGGCTGCAGGCTGCCCTCTGACCCTGTGAACCTCTGACACGCGCATCCGTTTGCAGCGCGCGCCGCTGACGCGGCACGACGAACCGGTGGGCGGGCAGCACGCCCGCCACCAGGTCACGCAGACGCCAGATCAGCGGCCGCGGCCGTAGCCACCGTCGCGGCGGTCGTAGCGGTTCGGAATACCGTCGCCGTCTCGGTCGTAGCGCGTGTTGTCGATGTGGTCGCGGCGGTTGGGAATGCCGTCGCCGTCACGGTCCCAGCGCGGGTTGTAGAGCCAGTCACGCCGGTTCGAAATGCCATCGCCGTCGCGATCCCAGCGGGTCGGCTGCCGGTATTGCGGGTGCGGCTGAATCCGCGGGTAGTGGGCCACCGGCGCCGGCTGGACGTACACGGGAACTTGGCGGGTGTACACGGGAACGGGCTGGGTGTACACGGGGACGGGCTGGGCGTAGACCGGAACACCGACCGGGGTGCCGATGGTCACCGACCACTGGACATCGCTGCTGCTGCGCGCCTGCGCCACACCGGCGACCAGCGTGCCGGCAAGCGCCATGGCCGCGACAACGAATCGTTTCTTGCTCATGAGTCG
>CAJPFZ010000570.1 GCA_905339355.1 Burkholderiaceae bacterium | reverse complement strand
GACCTGCTGCGGCGGGCACTGGGCGGCTGATGTCCGTCAGCGCTCGCCGGTCTGGACGGCCAGCAGGCGCTTGATGAACGAACGGGCCAGCGCATCGGCGTCGGCGGGCTCGCGCAGGTCGCGGTCGACGGGTTGGCGGATCGTCGCCACCAGCTCGCCGCTGCCGACGTTCTTCAGTCCGCCGAGCATCGAGACCGCCGGGCCGGTGGCCGCCAGTTCGACCTCCAGCACGTAGCCCGCGGCGCCCTTGATCGCATCGAACTCGGTGTCGCCGCCCTTGCCCTTGGCGGCCAGCGCGCGCTCGACGAAATTCGGGTCGACGAGCTTGAAGCGCTGCCGCTGCATCTCATGCGCCAGCGCGTTCTCGACCAATTGAATGACCGGCGCGCGCCGTACCGACTGCACGGGCGATTTGTGCTCCAGTGCCACCGTCAGGTTCTGCGTCTCGGTCTTCCCCCCGGCGTTCTTCTCATGCGCGATGTTCAGCCGCGCGGCCCCGTCCCAGCCGTGCGGCAGGCGCTCGAGGCGGCGGTCGAAGAACAGCACCACCGCGGGACGGCCCTGCTTCGCATACCAGTCCGCGAGTGTCGGGCCGGCGGGCTCGGCCTGCAGCGAGCCGCGCTCGCCGGGGTCGGCGAAAGCGGCGGCCGGCGCGGTCCACGGGGCGACCTGTCCCGGCTCGACCGGCTGCGGCAGCATCCGCTCGGGTGTCAGGCTTTGCGCCGCAGCCGCGGCGTGCAGCGCGACGGCCAGTGCGGCCAGCAACGTGGAAGGGGCGCGGCGCATCAGCGAGCCTCCCGAATTTCGACGAGGTAGTGGGCCACCTGCCCGGTGAGCGTCGAACTCTCCTCGAACACGCCCACCCCGTTGCCGTCGAGGATGATGCGGTTCCATGCCGACGTGCGGTCGATCGGCGCGTAGCCGCTGTCGTAGAAGCTGACGCGCGCTTCGATCGCCTGTCGGAAGTCGGTGCGGTTGCGCAACTGGGCAATGACACGGAGTGTGCCCGTCGGGTTGCGGCGCGCGCCCTGGCTCTCGACCGCGATCCTGCCGGCCTTGTCGCTTTGCAGGCTGCGGTCGAGGATCACGACCTGGTCGTACTGCATCCGCGCGTCGGGCGCCGACTGGTCGTCGACTCGCCGCGCCACCTTGGCGCCCTCGGTGAAGGTCGGGTTGGCGCAACCGGCCATCACGAGGGCCGCTCCCAGTGCGATCAGTGCTGTCTTCATGAAGAACTCCTTGTCCGTTACTGTCGGGTCTTGATCCACACCAGCCGATTGCCGTTGCGGTCGGTCCATTGGTGCTGCACCAGCGTGTCGGCGGCGACCGGCTGGCCGGCCTCGTCGAACAGCGTCACGGTGGACGGCGTGTCGCCGCTGGTGCGGGTCGTGGCGATATGCAGCGTCTCGGGCAGGTTGGCCCAGTAGCGCACGTCGGCGCGCGGCTTGACGTTGGTGGCCAGCAGCGATGCGATGGCGCCGACGGCGGCCACGCCGCCGAGCGCGGCGCCTGCCGACCCGCCAAGGCCGGCATTGATGACGGCGCCTTCGGACGCCAGCGTGCCCAGCGTGTCGCCGATGGTCCCCGTGCCCTCCTGGAAGACCACCTTGCCCGCGATGATGCGGTCGATGGCGCGCGGTCCGCGGTGAGTGGCCTGCACGTACAGATCCTCCATCGCGTACAGCCGCTGCGCGGGCTGGCTGCCGAACGCGAGGTCGACACGCTTCTCCGGCGTGCGCTTCGCGCGGCGGTAGACGATCTCGTGGTTGCCGATGCCGTCGCCCACCTTGCGCGGGCTGCCCGCCAGCTCCGCGATCACCAGCGTGTTCGCGCCAGCCGCCGGGGTGGGCAGGTCCTTGCGGTACTTCGACGCTTCGGCGTACGACTCGGCGGCCTGCGGGTCCGCGAGCAGCTGGTTGGCCCAGCCCTCCAGGAACATCAGCGTCGCGAAGCCGGAGCGGTACTGCTGCTCCTCGGCAAACGAGCTCTGCATCAGCGCCGTGCGGAACGAGGCCCGCGCGTTCTCGTAGTCGGCGTCGGCGAGGTAGATCAGGCCGCGGTAGTAGTAGGCCATCGCGCGCTCGTAGGGCTCGCCTTTGAAGTCCTTGGCGCCTTCCTCGTACCACAGCGATCGGGCCCGCGCGGCGCCTTCGGCGTTCGAGAACACGCTCTCGATCGAGCCGAGCGCCTCGTCGAAGTGGCCCGCCGCAGCGTCGAGGCGGTTCTCTCGCATCGCGTGCACGCCCGCCTGCAGCCGGTGCAGCGTGCGGTCCTTCGGCTGAGCACGCGCGAGGGCCGCTTCCTCGGCCGCCAGCGACGACGCGGCGGCCGGCGCGCCGCCCAGCAGCGCCAGCGCGGTGATCGCCGCGCCGAGCGCCGCCTGCAGGCGATCAGCGGTAGACGATGTCATCCTGGGCTTCTTTGCGGAACTCGTAGAGACCGCTCCAGGCGATGTTGCCGAACTCCAGGTCGACCAGCTCGAAGGTGATCTGGTGGTAGCGCGAGACGGTGCCCGACTTCGACGACGCGGCATCCAGCGAGGTGATGCGCCCGCCGAGCCGGAAGTCCGCGCCGGCCTGGGCCTTGGTCGACCGGATCGTGCCCCCGTCGGCGCCGCCCTCGCGCTTGAGCTCGCGTTCCTTGGCGACCATGTCGCCGTAGTGGCGGCCGAGGAAGATGATGCGCCCGCCGGCCGAACGGTTCAGCTCCACGCGCAGGCGGTCGGTGATCGCGTTCTTGTTGATGCGCGACGAGCTGTCGTTCATGAAGTACGCCGAGTCCAGGATGATGCGCGGCGCCGTCGTGCGGCCGGCGATCTGCGGCGTCGCCAGGATGTCGCGCATCATCTTGTCGGTCATCGAGATGACGTCCTGCGACTCGACGCCAACGCCGGCGACCTGCGCCGACGTGGTGGTGGCGTCGGTGTAGACGGTCTTGCGGCCCGGGCTGTTGTCCAGGCCCGGATTCACCGTCGCGCAGCCCGTGAGGGCCACCACGCAAAGCAGCGCGGATGAAGTGATGAGGCGGCTCATGCGCACGCTCCTCAACGGCGAGCCGACGCTTGCATGAGGGCGGGGTAGTACGCCTGCTGCAGCTCGGGATAGATCTTCTGCGTCAGGTCGAGCACCTGGGCATAGTCCTTGTGGCTGGAGTTCTTCACGTACATGTAGACCG
This sequence comes from Burkholderiaceae bacterium, assembly GCA_905339355.1. Taxonomy (GTDB): domain Bacteria; phylum Pseudomonadota; class Gammaproteobacteria; order Burkholderiales; family Burkholderiaceae_C; genus Albitalea. The sequence goes on along the minus strand of CAJPFZ010000570.1, from coordinate 14,741 downwards.
CAAGTTCCTGCACGGTGTTGAACGACAGGTCCGAGGTCTCCTTGACGAAGGCTTCGCCGCCGACCATGTTGAGCGCGACGCTGCGGCCGACTGACTCGCCGACCTTCTGGCCCAGCATGCCGCCGACGAACGGGATGTTCTCCATCAGCTTGGCGCCGGCCTGCGCGCCCACGAAGCCACCCACGTTCGCGCCGGCCGACGCGGCACGGCCCTTCTCGACCCACTGGGCGACGGTGCCGTCCTCGGTATAGGGCGACATGTACTTGCCGGTGTTGCCGACGATCGGCGCCGGCGCCTTCATCGCAGTTGGCGGCGCGAGCTGCGGGCCCGAGGCGCACGCGGTGAGGACGAGGGCCAGCGCGAGGGAGATCAATGCTTTCATTTCGGCGTTCCTTTGTGACGGTCGTGAGCGGATCGGATCCCGCTCGCGGCGCGATGCTATTTGTCGCAAAGTGTTGCCATCTCCACCGAACGGTGGAGGCGTCACAGGCTCGCGGCAGCCCGCGTGAAATGGGTCACGTGAAGAAAAAATGCGCGCCGCAATGGGCGCGCCTCAAGCGTGATGCCGGTCACACGCCCTCATCGACCATCGGGACGACAGCCGCCTCGCTCAGAGGATGTAGCGCGACAAGTCCTCGTTCTTCGCGAGTTCCGCGAGCTTCGCGTCGACCTCGGCCGCGCCGATAGCCACCGTCTGCCCGCCAAGGTTCGGTGCGTCGAAGCTCACCTCGTCGAGCAGCCGCTCCATCACCGTGGACAGTCGCCGCGCGCCGATGTTCTCGGTGCGCTCGTTGACGTCGAAGGCGATCTGCGCGAGGCGGCGGATGCCGTCGCCCTTGAGTTCGAGCGTGACGCCTTCGGTGGCGAGCAGCGCCTGGTACTGCTTGACCAGGCTCGCGTGGGTCTGCGTGAGGATGGCCTCGAAGTCGTCGACGCCGAGCGAGCCGAGTTCGACACGGATCGGGAAGCGCCCTTGCAGCTCGGGGATCAGGTCGCTCGGCTTGGTCAGGTGGAACGCGCCCGAGGCGATGAAGAGGATGTGGTCGGTCTTGACGATGCCGTACTTCGTGTTCACCGCCGTGCCCTCGACCAGCGGCAGCAGGTCGCGCTGCACGCCCTGGCGCGACACGTCGGCGCCGCCGGCATGCTCCGAGCGCGATGTCACCTTGTCGATCTCGTCGATGAAGACGATGCCGTTCTGCTCGGCGTTGGTGAGCGCCGCGCTGCGGATCTCGTCCTCGTTGACGAGCTTGGCCGCCTCTTCGTCGACCAGCAGCTTCATCGCTTCGGCGATCTTCACTTTGCGCAGCTTGCGCTTGTTGGCGCCGAGGTTGGCGAACATGCCGCGCAACTGCTCGGCCATGTCCTCCATGCCGGCCGGGCCCATGATCTCGAGCGCGGGCTTGTTGTCGGCGAGTTCGATCTCGACGTCCTTGTCGTCCAGCGTGCCTTCGCGCAGCCGCTTGCGCATCACCTGGCGGGCGGTGTTGTCGGCGCTCTGCGGCGTGAGGCCGAAGTCGGCGCGCGCGGGCGGCACCAGGATGTCGAGCACACGCTCTTCGGCAGCCTCTTCGGCACGGGTGCGCTGGCGGCGCATCGCGCTTTCGCGCTCCTGCTTGACGGCCATGTCGACCAGGTCGCGCACGATCGAGTCGACGTCCTTGCCGACGTAGCCGACCTCGGTGAACTTGGTGGCCTCGACCTTGATGAACGGCGCGTCGGCGAGCCGCGCCAGGCGACGCGCGATCTCGGTCTTGCCGACGCCGGTCGGCCCGATCATCAGGATGTTCTTCGGTGTGATCTCGCTGCGCAGCTTTTCGTCGACCTGCTGGCGGCGCCAGCGGTTGCGCAGCGCGATGGCGACGGCGCGCTTGGCGTTGCCCTGGCCGACGATGTGGCGGTCGAGTTCGGAGACGATTTCCTGGGGCGTCATGCTGGATTTCATGGTGCTCAGAGCGTCTCGATGGTGTGGTTCTGGTTGGTGTAGATGCACAGCTCGCCGGCGATCTCGAGCGACTTCTTGACGATGTCGGCCGGAGTGAGTTCGGTGTGCCCGAGCAGCGCGCGCGCAGCGGCTTGCGCGTACGCGCCGCCGGAACCGATGGAGATGATGCCGTGCTCGGGTTCGAGCACGTCGCCGTTGCCGGTGATGATCAGCGAGGCTTCCTTGTCAGCCACCGCGAGCATCGCTTCGAGACGGCGCAGCACGCGGTCGGTGCGCCAGTCCTTGGTCAGGTCGATCGCCGCGCGCACCAGGTGGCCCTGGTGCTTTTCCAGCTTGGCCTCGAAGCGCTCGAACAGGGTGAACGCGTCGGCGGTGGCGCCCGCAAAGCCCGCCAGCACCTGATCCTTGTAGAGCTTGCGCACCTTTCGGGCGGTGGATTTGACGACGACGTTGCCGAGCGTGACCTGGCCATCCCCGCCCAGGGCGACGACGTTGCCCCGGCGCACGCTGACGATGGTGGTGCCGTGGTAGTTTTCCATCGAAGGTATCTGCAGACGAAAGCGCGGGGTTCAAGCCCGCGGGGCACCGATCTTAGGGCCTGCAAGTCCCATTCGGGCTGAGCTTGTCGAAGCCCCGTAGGCATGCCACCGGCCCTTCGACAAGCTCAGGGCGAACGGCTTGATCGAAGCGTATTCGTCTAGACCGTGCGGACTTTGACGCGGGCGTGCTCGGTGATGCCCATCGCGCCGAAGAACAGCGCCACCAGGCGATGCGCCTCGATGAAGCTGACCGCCCGGTTCTCGCCGCGGCGCGCGAGCACCCAGTTCAGCAGGTCGCCGGCGGCGATGAAGTCCACCCGGATCAGCTTGGCGCAGGACACGTTGACGATGGCCGAGCTGCCCAGTTCGGCGTTCATCCGCTTCATCGTTTCGCCGATGTCGCCCACCAGCTGGCCCGACAGCTCCACGCTCGCCATCTGAACGAGGTTGGGGTCTTCGGTCAGTTGCGATTCGACGAAGCTCGTCGACACCTCGCTGACCAGCGAGAGAGGAGGCGAAGCCGTGCTCTGCTCGGCGCCGCTCACGCGCACGTGGCACTGCGCCGGCTCCCACGACGGTGGCGATACCTCGTAGGTCACGCAGTAGTCGATCGCCGCCTCGTCGAACTGGTCGGGGCGGTTGGTCATGCGCAGCGCGTCCAGCCGCAACTGCCAGTAGGCCGGGTCGGCATCGCGCACGCCGGTGGGCGCGTTGTCGCCCAGCACGGTGAACAGGCGCTCGCCGTTGAGCCAGCGCATGTCGAGCTTCTGGCCGATCCAGGTGCGGAACAGCTCGCTCATGCGCGCGCTGGCCTCGGGGTCGATGCTGCGCAGCGCGCCCCAGTCGAAGACCCAGGGCAGCGGCATCTGCAGGGTTTGCGAACGCAGCTTGGCGACCGAATCGGAATCGACGACCTCAGGGCAGACCCAGCCGACCTGGCCGTCGATGCGTGTCGCGCGCGGGCGGTCTTCGGCCTTGGCCGCATCGGCCACCAGCTTGGGCATGGAGAACCATTGCGGCGCCGACCAGCCGAACTGGCGCGCGTAGTCGAGCGCCAGGCTTTCGAACTTGGCATGCTGGCCGATGGCGCGGTAGAGGTCGAACAGCACGAGCCAGGTCTCGGCGTGCTGCGCCCGGCTGCCACCGGGCGCCGTCAGCGTGGCGAGCGACTGTTCGCACAGCTCGAAATCGGCGTTGGCGAAGGCGATCACTGCCTCGTCGAGTTCGGGGTCGTGCGCGACCTCGCTCACCTCGACGGCGAAGGGGTTGGCGAAATCGGTGGAGTGGACGTCGAGGTTCAGCGGCGACAAGGGCGCCATGCCGGGGCTCATCACCGCGACCGCCGGCGCCAGGCCCGGGCTCAGCGTGCCGCGCTCGCTCGGCACGCCGGTGTCGACCACGCGGCCGCCGTCGGGGCTGCCGAGCGGGGCCGGTGCCGAGTGGCGGGTGGACTCGCGCGCGTCCATCGGCGCAGGCTGGGTGCGGGCGTTGTAGAACTCGGGCGAGCGCCGCTGGGAGCCGTGATAGCCGTCGCCGACCATCTGTTGCTCGATCTCGTCGATCTTGGCCTTCACGCCGCTGTCGGGCTTCGCGCCGCTGTCGATGCGCGCTTCGGAGTCGTCGATGCGGGAGGAGCCGCCGAGCGCGGCCAGCTGTTCGCTGGACAGGCCCTCACGGCGCACCTTGCGAAGCATGTCGAATTCGCGCTTGCGCACGAAGTCGTTGCGCCGCTTGCGCTCGATCATCGCCTTCAGTTCCGACTTGGCGAACTCGGTCTCCCGCGCCTCTGCAGAGGGCGGGTCCAAATCGCTCCATTCGGTGGCCGGATTGGCCACGAACTTGACGACCTTGCGGAAGAAACTCGTTGTGTCCTTCGGTTCCGCCATGTCGGGTACGGCCGCGTCGGGTGGCGCTCAGTCGCCGAACATCTTTTGCTTGAGTTCGCGGCGTTGCTGGGCTTCGAGCGACAGTGTAGCGGTGGGGCGTGCGATCAGACGGCCGAGTCCGATGGGTTCGCCGGTTTCGTCACAGAAACCGTAATCGCCTGCATCGATGCGGGCGAGCGATTGCGAGATTTTCTTCAGCAGCTTGCGTTCGCGGTCGCGTGTGCGAAGTTCGAGCGCGTGCTCTTCCTCGATGGTGGCGCGGTCGGCCGGGTCGGGAACGATCGAGGTGTCTTCGCGCAGGTGCTCGGTGGTCTCGCCGGCGTTCGACAGCAGGTCGTCCTTCAAGGCCTGCAGCCGGGCGCGGAAGAACTCCAGCTGCTTGTCGTTCATGTACTCGCTGTCGGGCATCGCGAGGAGTTCCTCCTCGGTCAGCTCGCGCCCGGCCTTGGTCTTCCAGGCGTTGGCGAGCTTGGGGTCCGGCTTGTGAGCGTGTTTCGGGGTATCTACTGCAAGGTTGTTCATCTGGCGGGTGGGAGGCCGGGGCGGTGCAAACCGGTCGGCGAATCTCGATGTCGGGGGCGGAAGGGGTGCAGCCGCCGGAACGGCTGCATAGCGCGCGCTGGCCCTGGACGAAGGCGCGGGCGCCTTTGCGGGTGCAGGAGCCGGCGCAGGCGCGGCGGGTTTGGGTGCAGGTGCCGCAACGGCTGCTGCGGGCTTGGCGTGAGGCTTGGGTTGGGGAGCGGGGGCTGCCTTGGCCGCCGGTTTGGCCGGCGCCGCCTTGGCGGCCGGTTTCGGCGCCGCCGCCTTGCCCGCGGGCTTCGCCACGGGCTTGGCGACCGGCTTGGCCGCTGGCTTGGCGGACGGCTTGGCAGCGGTCTTGGACGCGGCCTTCGCCGGCGCCTTGGCCGCTGGCGTCTTGGCTGCGGGCTTCTTGGTGGTCGCTTGCTTTGCCGGGATCTTGCTCACGTGAGTCTCCTCGCAACGGCGGTTATACCCGCTCTGTCCACGGTCCATTCATGACCGGGGCGAATTTGGGCGCCGCGGATTGTAGCCACGATGCGACAAAGCCGGGGGATGCTTTGCGGCCCCCGGGTCCCGGGGGAATGCACCGCACCCTCCAGCCTCCCGCCGGGCGGGAGGCTGCGGCATGAATGACGAAAAAGATCAGTGCGGTGGATTGCTTCACGATCGCAGGCGGGCGCTATGCCAGGCACTGCTCCAGGCCTTGCAGGAACACGTCCTTGGGCAGGTCGATGCCGATGAACACCATCTTGCTGGTCTTCTTCTCGCCGGGCGCCCACTTCGGGCCGAGGTCGCTGCCCATCAGCTGGTGCACCCCCTGGAAGATCACCTTCTTGTCGGTGCCCTTCATGTTCAGCACGCCCTTGTAGCGCAGCATCTTGGGGCCGTAGACCTGGACGATCGCGCCGAGGAAGTCTTCGAGCTTGGCCGGGTTGAACGGCCGGTCCGAGCGGAAGACGAAGCTCTTCACGTCGTCGTCGTGGGCGTGGTGGTGCGGGTGATCGCAGTGTTCGCCATGCTCGTGATCATGGTCATGCCCGTGATCGTGGTGATCGTGCTCGTCGGCCTTGAGGAAGTCGGGGTCGATGTCGAGCTTGGCGTTCAGGTTGAAGCCGCGCAGGTCGAACACCTCCGAAATCGGCACCTCGCCGAAGTTGACGCGGCGCTGCGGCGCCCGCGGGTTCATGTGCTTGACGCGGTGGGCCAGGTCCTCGAGCGCCTCCTCGTCCACGAGGTCGGCCTTGCTGATGAAGATCTGGTCGGCGAAGCCCACCTGGCGCCGCGCTTCCTGGCGTTCGTCGAGCTGGGCGTTGCCGTGCTTGGCGTCGACCAGCGTCAGGATCGAGTCGAGCAGGTAGCTCTCGGCGATCTCGTCGTCCATGAAGAAGGTCTGCGCCACGGGGCCCGGGTCGGCCAGCCCGGTGGTCTCGATCACGACGCGGTCGAAGGTCAGCTCGCCCTTGCGCTTCTTCGCCGCAAGGTCGCTCAGGGTGGTGCGCAGGTCCTCGCGGATGGTGCAGCACACGCAGCCGTTGTTGAGCTGGATGATCTGCTCCTGGCTGTCGTGCACCAGGATCTCGTTGTCGATGTTCTCGTCGCCGAATTCGTTCTCGACGACGGCGATCTTCTGGCCGTGGGCCTCGGTCAGCACCCGCTTGAGCAGCGTGGTCTTGCCCGAGCCGAGGAAGCCCGTGAGGATGGTGGCGGGAATGAGGGCCATGGTGTTCGTCCTGTAGCAATGTCGCAATGCCGGGCCGCGGGCCCGGCGTGTTCCCGCAGATCGGGGCGCATGGGTGGTTGGCAACCCGCCAAGCTAGCACACTTGTGTAATCCCGTTGCGGTAAGCTGGCGCCCTGCCCACTGCTCGCCACCGCGCGATGTCCGAACCCCATTCTGGTCAGTCCGGCCGCCCCAAGCCCGGCGACCGGCACCCCCCGCTGGCCGACAAGCGCAACCTCTTCCAGCGCATCGTCGAGTTCGTCCACCCCGGCCCCGATTCGACGGACGAACTGATCGAAACCCTGGCCGATGCGGAAGACCGCGACCTGATCGCCCCCGAGTCGCGCATGATGCTCGAGGGCGTCATCCGCATGGCCGACATGACGGCCGGCGACGTGATGGTCGCCGCGCCCCGCATGGACCTGCTGAGCATCGACTCACCTTACGAGGAGGTGCTTCACGTCGTCATCGAGACCGGGCACTCTCGCTTTCCGGTCTACGAAGGCCAGCGCGAGAACGTCATCGGCATCCTGATGGCCAAGGACCTGCTGAAGCTGCAGCGCGCCCCTGAGCTGAACCTGCGCACGCTGCTGCGCCCGGCGGTCTTCGTGCCCGAATCGAAGGGGCTGAACGAGCTGCTGCGCGACTTCCGCTCCAACCGCAACCACCTGGCGATGGTGATCGACGAGTTCGGCAGCACCGCGGGGCTGATCACCATCGAGGACGTGCTCGAAGAGATCGTCGGCGAGATCGAGGACGAGTTCGACGACAAGGACGGCGAGAGCAGCGTCTACACGCTCGCCGACGGCAGCCACCGGGTGGCCGGCGACGCCGACATCAGCGCCGTCAACGAAGCCTTCGGCGCGAAGCTGCCCGAAGAGGAGTTCGACACCATCGGCGGCCTGGTCGCGCACGAGCTGGGCCATGTGCCGCGGCGCGCCGAGTCGCTCACGCTGAATGGCCTGGTGTTCACGGTCATGCTCACGCGCGGCGGTGCCGTGCGCTGGTTCAAGGTCACGCGCGCGCCCGAAGAAGCGCTGGGCAGCGACGGAGCCTAGGGCCCGGGTCCGGTTCACCACTGATGTCGCCGCTCGCGCCCGCCGTGCCGCCACGGCCCCTGTCGCTCGCCTTCGACCTGATCCTCGCGGTCACGCTCGGCGCGCTGCACACCGCTGCCTACGTCTACACCGAGGCTTGGTGGCTCCAGCTGCTGTGCACCGGGCTGCTCGCCTGGCGGGTGGCGTCGGTTCCGGCCCCGCGCGCGGCACTCCTCGGCTGGTGCTTCGGCACGGCCTGGCTGGTGGCGGGCACGTGGTGGCTCTTCATCAGCATGCACCGCTACGGCGGGCTGCCGGCGTGGATGGCGGCGCTGGCGGTGCTCGCGCTTGCCGGTGTGCTGTCGCTCTATCTCGCCGCGGCGATGTACGGCTTCGCCCGCTGGCGCAGCGGCCGGCCGGGGCTCGACGCGCTGCTGTTCGCCGCGCTGTGGCTGCTGGCCGAGCTTGCGCGCGGCGTGATCTTCACGGGCTTCCCCTGGGTCGCCTCGGGCTACGCCCACGTCGACAGCCCGCTGTCCAAGCTGGCCCCGTGGATCGGCGTATACGGCATCGGCTTCGTCGCGGCCTGGTTCGCCGCCTGGGCTGCGCTGTGGCGGCCGGGGCTCGGCCTGCGCGGCCTGGTGGTGCTGGTGGTCGCCGGCATTGCGGCCGGGATGCTGCACGGGGTCACCGATCCCCTGCGCTTCGGCACGCCGAGCGGCAAGCTGACGGTCACGCTGCTGCAGGGCAACATTCCGCAGGACGAGAAGTTCGCCTCGGAGCACCAGGGCGCTGCCCTCGAATGGCACGTGAAGGGGCTGCTGGAAGCCAACAGCGAACTGGTGGTCGCGCCGGAAACTGCGGTGCCCTTCCTGCCGCAGCAGATGCCCGAGGGCTTCTGGGAGGCGCTGAGCGGGCGCTTCGCCCATGGCGACACGCACGCGCTGTTCGGCGTTCCGCTGGGCGACGAGCGCACCGGCTACACCAACTCGGCCGTCGGCTTCGGACCCGGCCGCCCCGAGTACCGCTACGACAAGCTGCATCTCGTGCCCTATGGGGAGTTCATTCCCTACGGCTTTCGCTGGTTCACGCAGATGATGAACATCCCGCTGGGTGACTTCAACCGCGGCGGGCGCAACCAGCCCTCGTTCCAGGTCAGGTCCGAGCGGGTGGCGCCGAACATCTGCTACGAGGATCTGTTCGGCGAGGAGCTGGCCGCGCGTTTCGCCGATCCGGCCGCCGCGCCGACGATCTTTGCCAACCTCAGCAACATCGGCTGGTTCGGCAACACCATCGCCGTCGACCACCATCTCAACATCTCGCGCATGCGCTCGCTGGAGTTCGAGCGGCCCATGCTGCGCGCCACCAACACCGGCGCGACGGTGATCATCGACCATCGCGGGCATGTCAGCGCCTCGCTGAAGCCCTACACCCGCGGCGTGCTCGAAGGCACGGTGCAGGGCCGCGAGGGCATGACGCCATTCGCGCGCTGGGCGAGCCGCTTCGGCCTGTGGCCGCCGGTAGGCGTCGCGCTCGCGGTGCTGATCGCCGCGGCCGGGGTGCGTTGGCGCGACGCCCGGCGCCGGGCGGCCCCGTAAAATCGCGCCTTTCGTCCACCGCGCGCGCCATGCTGACCTTCCAGCAAATCATTCTTCGACTGCAGGATTACTGGGATCGGCAAGGCTGCGCGCTGCTGCAGCCCTATGACATGGAAGTCGGCGCGGGCACCAGTCACACGGCGACCTTCCTTCGTGCGCTCGGCCCCGAGCCGTGGAAGGCCGCCTACGTGCAGCCGAGCCGCCGCCCGAAGGACGGCCGCTACGGCCAGAACCCCAACCGCCTGCAGCACTATTACCAGTACCAGGTGGTGCTCAAGCCCGCGCCGGCCGACATCCTCGAGCTCTACCTCGGGTCGCTGCAGGCGCTCGGCTTCGACCTCACCACCAACGACATCCGCTTCGTCGAAGACGACTGGGAGAACCCGACACTCGGCGCCTGGGGCCTCGGTTGGGAGGTCTGGCTCAACGGCATGGAGGTGACGCAGTTCACCTACTTCCAGCAGGTGGGCGGCATCGACTGCAAGCCACTCACCGGCGAGATCACCTACGGGCTGGAGCGGCTCGCGATGTACCTGCAGGGCGTCGACAACGTCTACCACCTGCAGTGGACCGACACGGTCAAATACGGCGACGTCTACCTGCAGAACGAGATCGAGCAAAGCGCCTACAACTTCGAGCACAGCGACGTCGACTTCCTGCTGACGGCCTTCGGCGCGCACGAGAAGCAGGCCAAGTACCTGATGGAGCAGCAGCTCGCGCTGCCGGCCTACGAGCAGGTGCTCAAGGCCGCCCACACTTTCAACCTGCTCGACGCACGCGGCGCGATCAGCGTGACGGAGCGCGCCGCCTACATCGGGCGCATCCGCAACCTCGCGCGCGCCGTTGCGCAAAGCTACCTCGACAGCCGCGCGCGGCTCGGCTTTCCGATGGCGCCCAAGGCCTGGGCCGACGAAGTCGTCGCCCAGATCAACAAGAAGGCGGCCTGAACGCGATGAGCACCACCTCCCGGAACCTGCTCGTCGAACTGCTCGTCGAGGAACTGCCGCCCAAGGCGCTGAAGAAGCTGGGCGAGGAATTCGCCCGGTCGCTGGCTGGCAACCTGAAGGCGCAGGGGCTGGCCGCGGCCGATGCGGCGGTGAGTTCGTTTGCGTCTCCACGCCGACTGGCGGTGCACGTGGCCGGCGTCGCGGCGGCCGCGGCCGACAAGTCGGTCTCGCAGAAACTGATGCCGGTGAGCGTGGGCCTCGCCGCGGATGGCCAGGCCACGCCGGCCTTGTTGAAGAAGCTCGCCGCGCTCGGCGCCGACGCGTCGGTCGTGCCCTCGCTCAAGCGCCAACCCGACGGCAAGGCCGAGGCACTGTTCCTCGACGTGACGGTGCGAGGCGCCACGCTCGCGGCGGGCTTGCAAAAGGCGATCGAGCAGGCGCTGGCTGACCTGCCGATCCCCAAGGTCATGCAGTACCAGCTCGAAGACGGCTGGACCAGCGTCAACTTCGTTCGGCCGGCCCACGGCCTCGTCGCGCTGCACGGCGCTGATATCGTGCCCGTCGGCGTGCTGGGCCTGACCTCCGGCCGGACGACGCAGGGCCACCGCTTCGAGGCAAAGAAGAGCCCGGTCGAGCTGCGCGACGCCGACAGCTACGCCGCTCAGCTGCGCGACGAGGGCGCGGTGATCGCGAGCTTTGCCGAGCGCCGTGCCGAGATCGTGCGCCAGCTCGACGCCGCCGCGGCCGCGCAAGGCCTGAAGCCGATCGCCGACGAGGCCTTGCTCGACGAGGTGACGGCCCTGGTCGAGCGGCCGAAGGTCATGCTGTGCCGCTTCGAGCGCGAGTTCCTCGACGTGCCGCCCGAATGCCTCATCCTGACGATGAAGGCGAACCAGAAGTACTTTCCGCTGCTCGACACAGAGGGCAAGCTCACGCACCAGTTCCTCATCGTCAGCAACATCGATCCGATCGACCCGAGCCGCGTCATCGGCGGCAACGAGCGGGTGGTGCGCCCGCGCCTGGCCGACGCCAAGTTCTTCTTCGACCAGGACCGCAAGAAGACGCTCGCGTCGCGTGTGGCGGGCCTTGGCAAGGTGGTCTATCACAACAAGCTCGGCACCCAGGGCGAGCGTGTCGAGCGGGTGCGCACGATTGCCCACGCCATCGGCGAGCAGCTCGGCGGCGCGGCGCTCGCCGCACGGGCCGACCAGGCCGCGACGCTCGCCAAGGCCGACCTGCTGACCGACATGGTGGGCGAATTCCCCGAACTGCAGGGCACGATGGGGCGCTATTACGCGTTGCACGACGGACTCGCGGAGGACGTCGCGCAGGCGATCGAGGATCACTACAAACCGCGCTTCGCGGGCGACGAACTGCCGCGCAACGACACCGGCCTGGTGGTGGCGCTGGCCGACAAGCTGGAAACGCTGGCCGGCCTGTTCGGCATCGGACAGATCCCCACCGGCGACAAGGACCCGTTTGCGCTGCGGCGCCATGCGCTCGGATTGATCCGCATGCTGGTCGAGCGCCGGCTGCCGCTCGGCCCGACGGAGCTGGTGGCGATCTCCTTCAAGGCTTTCGGCCCCGGGCACGGGCAAGCGCAGGCCGAGCTCGGGTTCTTCCTGCGCGAGCGCCTGGTCGGCTACCTGCGCGACGCGGGCTCCAGCCCGCAGGAGGTCGAGGCGGTGGTCGAGGCGCGCCCGGCGCACTGGGCCGAACTGCCGCAGCGCCTGGCGGCGGTGCGCGCCTTCAAGGCCTTGCCCGAAGCCGAGCCGCTGGCCGCGGCCAACAAGCGGGTCGGCAACATCCTCAAGAAGAGCGACGCTCCGGTCTCCACGGCCATCGATGCGGCGCTCCTCACCGAGCCGGCCGAGCAGGCCCTGGTGGAAGCGCTGCGGGCGGTCGCACCGAAGTCCGAAGCGGCCTTCGCCGTCGGCGACTACGCCGCGTCGCTGCAGGCGCTGGCCGCCTTGAAAGCCCCGGTCGACGCCTTCTTCGACCAGGTGATGGTCAACGCCGACGATCCGGCGCTGCGCGCCAACCGGCTCGGCCTGCTCGCGCAGCTGCATGCGGCGATGAACCGCGTGGCCGACCTGTCGAAGCTCGCGACGTGAGTCCGCCATGAATCAGATGAAACTCGTCATCCTCGACCGCGACGGCACGGTCAACGAGGACCGCGACGACTTCGTCAAGTCGCCGGAAGAATGGGTGCCGCTGCCGGGCGCGCTGGAGGCGATCGCGCGGCTCAACCATGCGGGCTGGCACACGGTGCTCGCCACCAACCAGTCGGGCCTGGGCCGCGGGCTGTTCGACATGGCTTCGCTCAACGCGATGCACGCGCGCATGAACCAGATGCTCGCCAAGCAGGGCGGTCGCATCGACGCGGTGTTCTTCTGCCCGCATGCGCCGGAAGACCAGTGCGAATGCCGCAAGCCGCTGCCGGGGCTGATGCTGCAGATCGGCGAGCGCTACGGCGTCGACCTGAAGTCGGTGCCGATGGTCGGCGACTCGCTGCGCGACATCCAGGCCGGCGCCGCCGCCGGTTGCCCGACGCACCTGGTGCGCAGCGGCAAGTGCGCGCCGCTCGACGATGGTCAGGTGGCCGACATCGTCAGGAAGGTGCCCGGCACCCAGGTGCACGATGACCTCGGCGCGTTTGTCGATGCGCTGATCCAGCACGAACGCCAGCTGCGCGGCCTGAGCGGAGAAACCGACTCCGGCTTTGGCCGCTTCGACTGACCGCGGTTCGATGCAACCGCTGCTCTGGTCGCTGCGTTCGTTCGTCTTCGTGCTGTGGATGACCGCCACGGTGATCCCGTGGGCGGTGCTGTCGCTGGTGGCGTCGATCTTCCTTCGAGGCACGCCGCTGTACCGCTTCACCACCTTCTGGCTGCGCTTCGCGATCTGGGGCGCACGCTTCATCTGCGGCGTGCGCTGGCGCATCGTCGGCGCCGACAACCTCGCCGTGGCCGACCGCATGGGGCCGATGATCATCCTGCCCAAGCACCAGTCCACCTGGGAGACCTTCGCCTTCCCGCAGCTGATGCCGCACCCGCTGTGCTACGTGTTCAAGCGCGAGCTGCTGCTGATCCCGTTCTTCGGCTGGGCGATGGCACGGCTCGACATGGTGCACATCGATCGCAGCCGGCGTGCCGAGGCCTGGAAGCGCGTGGCCGACCAGGGGCGGCGCTTCCTCGCACAGGGCAACTGGATCATCATGTTCCCCGAGGGCACGCGCACGCCGCGCGGCAGCCAGGGCGCCTACAAGACCGGCGGCACGCGGCTCGCGATCGAGACCGGCGCGCCGGTGCTGCCGATTGCCGTGACCTCCGGTCGCTGCTGGCCGCGCAAGTCGTTCATGCTGCGCCCGGGCGTGATCGACATCTCAATCGGGCGGCCGATCGCGTCGACCGGCCGCCAGGCCGACGAGCTGATGCGCGAAGTCGAGGCGTGGATCGAAACCGAAATGCGCCGGCTCGATCCGCAGGCCTACACGCCCGAGGCGCGCGAGGCGCCGCACTAGAATCCGCGTCCATGGCGAGCAAGGCCCCGGTTCCCGACCCCGCGCAGTTCTCGCTGTTCGATGAAGCCGCGCCGCTCGATGCGCTGCAGTCGCAGCCGCCAGCGGCAACCCGACCGCCGCTCCCGGTCGAGCCTGCCGCCCCGGCCGTTCCACTCGCCAATGTGCTGAGCCCGGCGATGTTTCGCCACCCGCAGGCCAGCCGCGAAATCCGCCTCGGCGAGCACCTCGTCGCCTATGCGTTGAAGCGTGCGCGCCGGCGAACGATCGGCTTCATCGTCGGGGTGGAGGGGCTGAGCGTCAACGCGCCCAAGTGGGTGGGCATCGGCGACATCGAAACCGCGCTTCGCGAGAAGACCGGCTGGATCCTGCGCAAGCTGCGCGAGCAGCAGGAGCGCCAGCAGCGCCAGCAGCAGGCGCGGGTCGACTGGCGCGACGGCACGACGATCCCCTTCCTCGGCGAGCCGGTCATCGTCGTGCTCGACGCGCGTGCCACGGGCGCCGTGCTGAACGCCGATGCCGACGCCCTGCCCGGCGTGCCGCGGCTGATGCTGCACGTCGGCCTGCCGCAGACGGCAAGCGCCGAGCAGATCCGCGACGCGGTGCAAAGCTGGCTGCAGCGCCAGGCGCGGCGTGTCTTCGAAGAGCGCTGCCGCCATTTCGCGCAGCAGCTTGGCGTGCGCTATACGCGGCTCGCGCTGTCGTCGGCGCAGACCCGCTGGGGCAGCGCCAGCGCCGACGGCTCGATCCGCCTCAACTGGCGGCTGATCCACCTCGCGATGCCGACCATCGACTACGTCGTTGCGCACGAGCTGGCGCACCTGCGGCACATGGACCACAGCCCGCGCTTCTGGGACGTCGTGCGCTCGGTGCTGCCCGACTACGAGCAGCGGCGCGGCGGACTGAAGGACGACGTGCTGCCCGTATTCGACTGAGCCAGGCTCTTCAGCTCAGGCCAGAGAAAAACGATAGACGCCGTCGTCGTCCAGCGTGCGGCGCAGCCGGCCCGCGAGCCACAGCGCATTCAG
>CAJPFZ010000569.1 GCA_905339355.1 Burkholderiaceae bacterium | reverse complement strand
ACCAGTCCGGCGAAGCGGTCGATCTCGGGCGTCGGCACCGACACCACGGGCTTGCCGGTCGCCAGATATTCACGCAGTTTCAGCGGATTGGCATTGCGAACCTGCTGATTGAGGCGGTACGGAATGATCGCGACATCGAATGCCTTGGCCCATCCGGGCAGGCTTTCGTAGGGCTGGGCGCCCGTCAGCGTGACGTTCGGGTGCCTGGCCAGCGCGCCCACGTCGACCTTCGCATGTCCCACCAGGAGCAGCTGCCACTGCGGACGCTGAACCGCGAGCCACTCGATCAGCTCGACGTCGGTCCAGGCGGCGATGAGCCCGAAGTAGCCGATGACCGGGCCGGTCAGCGCCGCGGCCGTGGCAGGCACCTCGGTCGCTGCGTCCTGTGCCCTTGCGAACAACGCGACGTCCACGCCGTGCGGAGAGTAGGTGGTGGCCGCGTTGATCGCACGCTTGGCCGGCAGCAGGGCCGGCGGCGCCACGAACACATGGTTGGCGCGCCGGGTCAGCAGGGCGTCGCAGGCGCCGATCCGGGCGACGTCGACGCCCGGATGCGCGGCGTAGTCGTCGATGCAGTAGTAGATGGCGAGGTCGTGGGCGATGGCGTCCAGCATGAAGGCCGGGTGCGGCACGACGAACCACAGCACGGCCTTCCTGATGCCCGCTTGCTTCATCGCGCGGCGCACCGCCCAGGCACCGAACCAGCGGTTGAGCATCGGGACGCCGGGCACGTGCCACCAGGGCAACTGGGGCACCGTGCAGTGCCAAAGCCCGGGGTCCACGCGTTGGGCACGCCTGAAGGTCTGCACGAGCTTGCGCCACAGCCGGCTGGCATCGCGGCCGCTGGCGGTCGGTGCGCGCATGCCCGGCGAGTCGACGTAGAGCAGCTTCACCCGCCCGGCCAGGCGGCGAGCGATGTGGTGGCTGCTGGTGCGGTTCTCGGCGTGCCAGTCGTTGCCGAAGTAGACGACGCCGATGTCTTCGTCGTCCAGTCTCGGGAGGGTCGCGTCCGTCATGTCCATCACGGCATCAGTCCGCCATCGCAAATCGTTGCAGCGCCATGAGCCGCCCCGACAGGTTGCCGCCCACACGGCCGAGGCGCGACATCACGTTGGCCATGGTCTCGAAGTCGGCGGCGCGCCATGTGCGCAACAGCACACTCAGCGTCGCGTAGCTGAACAGGAACACCGTGGCGCCCCCGAGGAAGGCGAGCTTCACGGGCAGCACCTGCGCGACGGCGTGGCTGAGGCCGGTGGCCAAGGCGGCGGCCAATGCAAGCCGCGCCATCGTCGCCCACGCGAGCCTGACCTGCGTGCGCCGCCCGGCATACCACCAGGCCAGCCCGGTTTCGAACAGCTGCGACAGGCCGTAGCTCGCGATCGCGCCATACAGGCCGTGACGCGGAATCAGGTACAGGCCGAGCGCCACGTTGACTGCGAAGGTGCAGACGATCACGCGGATGCGGTCGGCCTGGCGATCGCTGGCCGTCAGCACCGCCGCCGCGGCGCCGTTGACGACCACCATGCCCGCGATGATCAGGTTCCACATCAGCGCGGGGATCGCGCCGTCGTAGCGAGGCCCGTACAGCAGGTGAACCAGGCCTCCCGACACGGTGAAGCCCAGGCCGGCAATCGCCAGGCCGAGGAACCAGTACAGCCGCGTCGACTCGGCGAACATCGATGCCAGCGAACCGGCGCCGCCTTGGCCGTAGCGACGCGCCATCGCCGGCAGCAGCACCGCGGACATGCCGCCGGCGAGCAAGTCGACCGCGCCCTTGGTCAGCGCCGCCGCAATGGCGAAGTAGCCCACCGTTTCCGAGTTGACGTGGATCTTCAACAGCGTCATCTCGACCGCGCGATTCGTGCCCACGGTCAGCAGCATCACGATGCCGGTGAGTATCAGATGGCGGCGCAGCCGCGGCTTCACGTCGTCGGGCAGGGGGCCGGGCGCCGAGTGCACGCCGTAACGCCTGAGCATGACGCGCACGATGAGGTTCGCGAACAAGCCCAGCAGGGCATACACCGCGAAGAATTGCTCGACGCTGCCGTGCCGCCACGCCAGAACGCTGACCAGCACGAGGCTCAGCACGGCGGTGCTGGCGAGCGCGACGTTCTCGGGCATGAACAGCTCGAAGCCCTTGCCGAGCGCGCCGCGCATCCAGAAGCCCGCGCGCGCCCAGATCGCGACCGCGCTGATGCCCAGCATCAACGGCAGCGATTCGCGCCACTCCGAGAGCGGTCGCAGCAGCATGGCAACAACGAAGATGACGATCACCACGCTCGAGCTGGCGAGCTGCCAGCGGGCGAAGCGGTGAGCCAAGGCGGCAGCGAGGTCGTCTCTCTCGGTGCCCCGAGCCTCTGCGAGAAACTTGATCGACGAGGTGGGCAGCGCGTTGTTGCCGGCCATGACGAGCATCCCGCACAGCCAGACGGCGAACGCGTAGTGCCCGTAGTCCGCAGGGCCGAGTGTCCTCGCGATGAGCACGCCGACGATCAAGCCGACGGCCGCCTCGACATATCCCGCGAGCGCCACCAGCGCGACATTGCGCAGCAGCGCGATCCTGTGTTTCACCCGGTACCCCCTTCCGACCGGCAATGCTATTGCACCGCCGTCCCGGCGAGGCGGCGTATTCGCACGATCTGCGTCGCGAAAGCGCCAGCCAGCGTGTTTTCCCCTCACCTGAGGGGGACCCGCGTGTGGTGCCGGCACCGTTCGGCGGAGTCGACATGATCTAATTCACCGTTCAGCGAAGCGTGCAGAAGAGCTTCGCGCAGATCGTGGAGTCGGGCATGGAGAAAGTCGGCGAAGGAGTTCGCGGTGCAGGCCAGCGTGCCGCGTCGCCATCGAAGCGAAGCCTTCTCGAACGTGTCGGCGCCGAAGGGTCTCCGGCACGCAAGTTCGTCTCGAAGGTGTGGCGGCGCTGTACGCTTGGCCGCATCGGCGCGAACGACAACCACGCCGGGCTCGACACTCTCTATGCGCTGCCCGATCCGTGGAGCATGACGTCGCAGCGCGAGCAGTCGCGCTTCGTACAGACGAATGCCGTGATCGAGAAGCTGACCGGGCGCGTCGGCACGCTCCTAGAGATCGGCAGCGGCGAAGGGCACCAGAGCGAGCACCTTGCCAAGCTGTGCGATGAGCTCTATGGCTTTGACGTCAGCGCGCGTGCAGTCGCGCGCGCTCAGGAGCGGTTGCCGAATTGCCGCTTCGGCGTCGGCCAGTTGTCGGAGTTGCCATGGAGCCTGCCTGCGGGCCGAAAGTACGACCTCGTGGTGGCTTGCGAGGTGCTCTATTACCTGAGCGACATCGAGGACGCCGTGCGCCGCATGTCGAGCCTCGGCCATTCGTGTTTCGCCAGCTTCTTCTGTCCGTCGGCGCGACTCGTGGCCCAGCACCTCGATGGGATCCCCGGCCTTCAGCGTGGATGGATCTATCACGATCCCTATGCGTGGCTGTGGGCGTACTGGAAGGTGGGTGAGGGTGCGCCGCAGTGACACCTTCGCTTCGGATGTCGTCTTGTCTGTGTCCCTTCATCCCTCCGCCAGCGTCGCTTCGAGTGCGCCGCGGTCCGCCAACGACGACCGGATAGGCGTCCTCGACGGGTGGCGCGGCTTGGCCATCCTGCTCGTGCTGCAGTCGCACTTCCTGCCTGCCGCAGGGTTCAATTCGGGCTACCTCGGCGTCTCGATCTTCTTCAGCCTGTCCGGCATGCTGATGAGCGAGATCCTGTTCGTCAGGCGCGTTCCGCTCGCGACCTTCTACAAGCGGCGCATCAGCCGCATCGTTCCGGCGTTCCTGCTGTTCGTCTGCACCGTGTTCGGTATTGCTGCGTGGACAGGGCTTGGCGCCAGGGGCGCGGAGTTCCTGTCGACACTGCTGTTCCTTCGCACCTACATTCCGGCGACGCCGGACATCTGGAGCACCGACCTGCCGATCGGGCACCTGTGGTCGCTCAACGTCGAGGAGCACTGCTACATCTTCCTCAGCCTCTTGACGGTGTGGGCCGCGCTTCGCGGTCGCGAGGCGTGGGTGCTTGGTTGCGCGGTCCTGGCGGCGATGGTGACGTACTACGTCTACCTGAGGTCTCCAACGATGGCGGCGTCTCCCTTCGAGATTCGTACCGAGACGGCCTCGGCCTTCCTGCTCGCCTCGGCCGGCTACCACCTGGTCAAGGATCGGGTCGTCGGGCATGTCAGGCCCTGGATGCCGCTCCTGGCCTTCGCCATTGCGGCGTTGGCCTACCTGCCGCACGCGCATTGGTGGGAAAAGGCAGTCATCGCGCCGCTGGCGCTGGCCTTCGCGGTGAATCACCTGCAGCAGGCGTCACACCTGTTGCGCGCTGCATTGGAGTCGCTTCCGATGCGGCAGCTGGGGATCTGGTCCTACTCGCTTTACCTGTGGCAGCAGCCGTTCTATACCTACAAGTCGTCGCTGCCCCCGGGCCTCGCGTTCGTGGGCGCCATGCTGGCTGCGTTGCTGTCGTTCTACCTGATCGAGCGGCCCAGCCGCGAGTGGTTCAACAACCACTGGTAGGCACGCAGAAGACGTGCCCCGCAAACCGCGCCATGGCTTATTACTGGGCGCCTTCGCGGAACAGCACGACGCTCACGGTCTCGATCAGCACCAGCAGGTCCAGGAACAGCGAATGGTTCTTGACGTAGTAGAGGTCGAACTGGTGCTTCCTGCGGGCGTCTTCCACCGACGCGCCGTAGCTGTAGCGAACCTGGGCCCAGCCCGTCACGCCCGGCTTCACGCTGTGGCGGATGTCGTAGAACGGAATCTCGCCCTGCAGCTGCTGGACGAAGGATTGCCGCTCCGGACGAGGACCGACGAGGCTCATCTCGCCGCGCAGCACGCTGATCAACTGCGGCAGCTCGTCGATGCGGCACTTGCGGATGAAGGCGCCCACGCGGGTCACGCGCGAGTCGTTCTTCGTGGCCCAGCGCGCCACGCCGTCTTTCTCGGCGTCGACGCTCATGCTGCGGAACTTGAGGCACATGAACTGCCGCCCGCCCAGACCCACGCGCTCCTGGCGGTAGATGATCGGGCCACGGCTGTCGAGCCTGATCGCGATCGCGGTCAGCAGCATGATCGGCGACGAGATCAGCAGCAAGAGTGACGACATCAGCAGGTCGAAGGCACGCTTGATGGCGGTGCGCAGGCCGTCCTGCACGAAGCCATGGCCGTAAACCAGCCAGCTGGCCTTCAAACTGTCCGTCGGCACCTCACCCTTGACGCGTTCGAAGAAGCCGGCCAGGTCGAGTACCGGAATGCCGCTGATGCGGCAGGCCAGCAACTGGTCCATGGGCACGCCGCCGCCGCGCTGCTCCCGCACCGCGACGATCACCGTGCTCACGCGGTGCTGGCTCACGAGTTCCTGGATCGACAGGCCGCTGTCGAACACCGGTGCTTGCAACCCGCGTTCGTTCGACGCGGCGGTGGCATCGGCGCTGGTCGGGTAGAAGCCGACCAGAACATGGCGGGGCAAGCTCCCCGAGGTCAGATCGGCGGCAACGCGGCGTGCCTCGGGCCCCATGCCGACGATGAGGACGCGGCGCGCCCCGAGAGCTGCCCGCCGTGCCAGGTGCCCGACACCGCGCACGGCGACCGCGCCCACCACCATCACCGGCACCGAATACAGCAGCAGCAAGAGAGCGCGGTCGTGGTTGCTGTCGGCCTGCAAGGCCACATAGGCGATCACCGAGCCCATTGCAAGCGCGACGAGCGCGCGGCCGAACATCGCAGGCAGGCTCACGCGGATGGCGCCCTGGCGATACAGCCCGACAAACGAATAGAGAAGGGCCATGAAGCCGGCAAAGCCCGCCGCCCACATCAGTCCGTTGGCCGACGGAAAGCCCGGACCTGTCGCATTCAACGCGCCCGTCGGGAGCCGCGCTTCAGCAAGCAGGATGGCAACGAAACAAAGGAGCCCGTCAGCGACGAGCTCCAGAAGCGACCATACCGGGACGTGATGTTTGAAGATCTTCACCACGGCTCATCCCCTTCCAAGGCTGTGCCGCGTGTTAGGTAATCTCTGGCGGCATTATGTAAGAGCTGCGACAAGAAGCGCGCTCTTCGGAAGCGAAGTCTACGGAGCGGGGATCGGGCCTGAATCCCCCCCCCTGGGGGGAAGTGCCCGCTCTGCGCGCAGAGCAGTTGGAGAGGGGTGTTGCGCGATCGCGTCAACGATCACGCATTCTTCATTCCCGCGTACGAAGACCTTGCGAACGCGGTGATGAGCAGGTAAGTGGGGACTGCGCAGAGAGATGCACAGCGATGCGTGCGCCGGTCTTGCCGTCCCACAAACTAGGGGGTCCTTGGCGCTTGCCGCCGTTGAATATGGCATCCCACACCACCCGTGTCGCGAGCGCGCGGTTCAGCCCGACGGCGGTGTTCGATCCGGCCGTGATCGTGAGCGATCGTGCGGGCAGCACGCCGACCGTCAAACACGGGACGGACAGTGCCGACGATTCGTCCTGGACGCTCCATGCGTCGGTCAACACACAGGTGGCATCACGCAGCAGGCCCGCGTAGCGGGCGTAGGGCTGCGGCGGGATCCTCGTCATGCGTTCGTCATCGAGATCCTGGTCGAGCCTGAACCGCCGCAGCTGCGCGGCGAGGCGCGCATCGACCAGCCACACGAGGCGAAGGTCGCGGCTGACGTCGCGCAACAGGGCGATCAATTCGGCGAGGACCTGCCGATCGCTCGTGTTCGCTGGCGCCTTCAGCACCACGAGCGCGTATCCACCCCGCTCCTCCAGGGGAAGCTCGGGCCGGCTCGACGGCAGATGCGCCGTCGCGAGCACCGCGTCGGCGAGCAGGCTACCGGCGCAGTGGAGTTCGCCCGAGATCACACTCGGCGGGGCGTCGCTGCAGAAGCGCAGGGTGGCCAGCGCGTCGATCGACGATCGATCGTCCGCGACGCCATGCACCCCGGCCTCGACGTGAATGACGGCCATGTCTTGCGACCGCGCGAGCTGTGCGCAGACGAGCCCGGCGGCGGTGTCGCTGAAGAAGATGGCCGCCTTCGGCAGCGCCTGCTCCAGAACGAGCGTGAAGCCGGCGGCGAGTTCGGACGCCTGGGCGCCGACGGGCCATTCCGGTGGAATCGCAAGGTCGATGACGCTGGCTTCCGCATCGAGACCCTCGAACAGCGACCGAGTCAGCGTCAGTGCTTCGTTGTCGTAGATGCGTACGAGCCGTGCGGGCGCAAGCTCCGGATGAGCGCGCAGTGCGCGCATCAGCGCCGCGGCCTTCGCGTGATCGCTGCTGCCCGTGACCACGCACAGCAGCGAGCCCGTGTCCGAGCCGAGAGGCAGCCGCGGCCTGCCCGCGCGTGGTGCGGCGTCGCGCGCGGTGCTCGGCGAATGAAGTGTTCCCTTTCCGTCGCCGACGCCGATTTCCGAGCGCAGCACCTCGGCCATCTCCGTGACTGCCGCCACATCGATGTTGCTGCTGCCCGCCAGGAACCGTGACAGCATCAGGCGCGTGCACAGCTGGTTGATGAGACGCGGAATGCCGCCGGTCCAGCGATGGATCTCGTCGAACGCGCCCGCGTCAAAGGCGGGGAGACCGCTCCAGCCGACCTTGCGCAAGCGATGCTCCACGTAGGGCCCGGTTTCTTCGCGATCGATGGGGCCAAGGTGGTACGACGCGACCACCGATTGGCGCAAGGGCTGCAGACTGGGCAGCGCAACCGTGTTTGCCAGCTCGGGCTGGCCGATCAGGCAGATCTGCAATGGCCATCGGCGCAGCGTTCGTGGAGCCGCCATCAAGTCGAGCAGCCGCAAGAGCGAATTCGCACCGAGGTTCTGCGCTTCGTCGATGATCAGCAGCGCCCGCTGCCCGGCCTTGTCGAGCTTGCGCAGGAAGCGCTGCAGCGCGATCACCGCGCTCTGTCCGGGCGTGGGCTCGGTGCGCACGCCGAAGGCAATGGCGATCGCGCAGAGCAGTTCGTCTTCGGACAGCTGCGTGCTCACGATTTGCGCGACGCTGATCGTTCCTCCCAGTTCGGCGACCAGCCGTCGTGCGATCATCGTCTTGCCCGCGCCGATGTCGCCGCTGAGGACGATGAACCCGCTGTCGTTCGCCAGGCCTTGCCTCAGCAGCGCCAGTGCTTCGTGATGCGCCCTGCTGTCGAAGTAGAAATCGGGATCCGGGCTCAGCTGGAACGGAGGTGCCGTGATGCCGAATCGAGACTCAAACATTCTGTTCCTGTGCCTGTCCGCTCATTGGATCCATGAATCGCGCGCTTCAGCGACCGAGGGCCGTGATGAACGGCGACGAGCTTCATGCCTGGCGAACGCGATGATGACACTGTCTCGCGTGTTGGCGCCGGTCGTGTGCGGGGCGGCGCTTCTGTTATGGGTGCAGGAGGCGCAGGCAGCGCCGCGAAAGCCCGCCGCCAAGTCTGCCAAGGCGACCAGGCCGGCGCCTGCGCTGCCGCAGGCGAGTCAGGAGCAGATGGAGGCCTCGCAGCTGGTGTACCTCGGGCGCTACGAATGCGAGTTCGGCAAGACGATCGACATCACTGCCGAAGACAAGCATGCCGGCTACGTCGGGGTGAAACACGGCAAGGCGAGCTACCTGATGAGGCCGGTGCTCTCGTCCACCGGGGCCGTGCGGCTCGAGGACGTGAAGGGCCAGATGCTGGTGGTGCAGATCGCCAGCAAGTCCATGCTGATGAATGTTCGGCTGGGGCAACGCATCGCCGACGAGTGTGTCAGTCCGCGCCAGCGCGAGCTGATCGAGGAGGCGAAGCGAGTGCAGGCCGCCGAGACAGCCGCCAGCGCCGCGACCGCTGCCAGCGGCGCCGCCAGTGCAGCGGACCCGGCCGCGAGCGCAGCGCCTGTCAGCGCCGACGCGTCCGCAGCGGCGTCCGCAGCGGCGTCCGCGGCGTCGCGCTGACGCGAAGCGGCCCACGATTGCGGGGCTGCGTCATCGATTCCAAGGCGCGCCGGCCTGCGCTGACACGCCGTAGCGGCGCACCGCCTGCGCGAGCAGCGCGCGCTCGCAGACGCCGTCGCGCACCAGCGCCTGCAAGGCGGCGAGCACGATCTGCTGCCGGTCGACTTCGAAGAAGCGGCGCAGCTCGGTGCGCGTGTCGCTGCGGCCGAATCCGTCGGTGCCGAGGGTCACGTAGCGCGCGTCGACGTACTCGGCGATGAGCTGCG
This sequence comes from Burkholderiaceae bacterium, assembly GCA_905339355.1. Taxonomy (GTDB): domain Bacteria; phylum Pseudomonadota; class Gammaproteobacteria; order Burkholderiales; family Burkholderiaceae_C; genus Albitalea. Next base: position 19,870 of record CAJPFZ010000569.1, on the reverse strand, counting down.
GCCAGGCGCGCACGTAGTCGGTGGCCGCGACCACCGGCAGGTTGCCCGCCAGCAGGCGCGCGACATGGCTTACGCGGTCGATGTCGCCCGGCTCCAGCCGGTTCATGCGCTCCACCTCGCGCGCCTCGCGTGCCAATTCGCTGAAGCTCGTCACGCTGAAGACCTCGCTCGCCACCTGCCAGTCGGCGGCCAGCATCTCGGCCGCGGCCATCACTTCGCGCAGGATCGTCCCCGAGCCGAGCAGCCGCACGCTGCCACGAGCGTGGTCGACGCCGTGCGAGCTCAAGCGGTACATGCCGCGCAGCAAGTCGGCGTGCGAACCCGCGGCCAGCGAGGGATGCTCGTAGCTCTCGTTCATCAGCGTGAGGTAATGGAACTCGTCGCGCTGTTCCTCGAGCATGCGGCGCATCGCGTGGTCGAGGATGACGGCCACTTCGCCCGCAAAACACGGGTCCCAGGACCTGCAGTTCGGCACCGTCGCGGCCATCACGAGGCTCGAGCCGTCCTGGTGCTGCAGGCCTTCGCCGCCCAGCGTGGTGCGTCCGGCGGTGGCGCCGAACAGGAAGCCGCGCACACGCTGGTCGGCGGCGGCCCAGATGAGGTCGCCCACCCGCTGGAAGCCGAACATCGAGTAGTAGATGTAGATCGGCAGCATCGGCAGCGCATGCACGCTGTACGCGGTGCCGGCTGCGATCCACGACGACAGCGCGCCCGCTTCCGTGATTCCTTCTTCGAGCAGCTGCCCGTCGCGCGCCTCGCGGTACGACAGCATCGAACCGGCGTCCTCGGGCTCGTAGAGCTGGCCGTGCGGCGAGTAGATGCCGAGCTGGCGGAACAGGCTCGCCATGCCGAAGGTGCGCGCCTCGTCGGCGACGATCGGAACGATGCGCGGTCCGAGCGCCTCATCCTTGAGCAGGCCGCTGAGCATGCGCACGGCGGCCATCGTCGTCGACATCTCCTTGCCTTCGGCCTGCAACGCGAAGCCGCCCCAGCCGGCGAGCGGCGGCACGGGAAGCACCGGCGCCTCGCGCAGCCGAGCGGGCACCGGCCCGCCGAGCGCGGCGCGGCGCTCCTGCAGGTAGCGCATCTCCAGGCTGTCGGGCTCGGGTTTGTAGAAACGCAGCTGTGCCACGTCGTCGTCGGACAGGGGCAGCGCGAAGCGGTCGCGGAAGGCCTTCACCGCATCGAGGTCGAGCTTCTTCGCCTGGTGCGAGGTCATGCGCGACTCGCCGGCGCCGCCCATGCCGAAGCCCTTCTTGGTCTTGGCGAGGATCACGGTGGGCCGCCCCAGGTGTGCCCGCGCCGCCGCGAAGGCGGCGTACAGCTTGCGAAAGTCGTGGCCGCCGCGCTTGAGCGCATCGACCTCGGTCTCGCTCATGTGCGCGACGAGCTTCTGCACCTGCGGATCCTGGCGGAAGAAGTGCTCGATGTTGTAGGCGCCGTCTTTCGCGCCGAGGTTCTGGTACTGGCCGTCCACCGTGGACGCGAGCCGCCGCAGCAGCACATGCTGCTCGTCGCGCGCGAAGAGCGCGTCCCAGTCCGAGCCCCACAGCACCTTGATGACGTTCCAGCCGGCGCCGGTGAACAGCGATTCGAGTTCCTGCACGATCTGCCCGTTGCCCCGCACGGGACCGTCCAGCCGCTGCAGGTTGCAGTTGATGATGAACGTGAGGTTGTCGAGCTGCTCGCGCGCGGCCAGCGTCAGGCCGGCGATGGACTCGGGCTCGTCCATCTCGCCGTCGCCGAACACGCCCCAGACATGGCGGTGCGCCGTCTTCACGAGGCCGCGGTTCTCGAGGTAGCGCATGAAGCGCGCCTGGTAGACGGCGTTCAGCGGGCCCAGCCCCATGGAGCCGGTGGGGAATTGCCAGAAATCTGGCATCAGCCATGGGTGCGGGTACGAGCTCAGTCCGGGGCCGCTCAGTTCCTGCCGGTAGTGCGCGAGCTGCTGTTCGCTCAATCGTCCTTCGAGAAAGGCGCGCGAATAGACCCCTGGTGCCGAATGGGGCTGGAAGAACACCAGGTCGGCGTTGCGCGGTGCCTCGTCGGACGAGCGGTCGCCGCGGAAGAAGTGGTTGAAGCCGACCTCGAAGATCTCCGCCGCCGAGGCATAACTCGCGATGTGGCCGCCCAGCTCGCCGTAGGCCTGGTTGGCGCGCACGACCATCGCCAGCGCGTTCCAGCGCATGATCGCCGTCAGCCGCTCCTCCAGACCCAAGTCGCCCGGGTAACGACCCTGCTGCTCGACGGGGATCGTGTTGCGGTAGGCCGAATACGGCTGAACGTGCGGCACGATGCCCAGCTGCTGTGCCTGCTCCTCCAGCCGCTCGAGCAGGAACAATCCGCGCTCGGCGCCGCCTTCGCGCACCGCGGCCTGCAGCGCATCGACCCATTCCTGGGTTTCGGCCGGGTCGGCGTCGCGTGCCGCGGCGAGCAACTGATCGAGCAAGGTGGTGGGTTCGCGTCCGGCCATCGGGGCCTCCTGGGCGTCGCTGATGCAACTCGCACTGTAGTCCGGCATCAAAATCCTGCGCCGTACAATCCCAAAGTTTTGCCGGTGGCATATCGCCCGGCTTCATTCGAGGATTCTTCAAGTGTTCATTTCCGAAGCCTTTGCCCAGGCCGCGCCGGCCGCCACCGCCAGCGGGGACTCCGTCTTCGGCAGCATCGGCGGCATGCTGCCGATCCTGCTGATGTTCGTGGTGCTGTATTTCGTGATGATCCGGCCCCAGATGAAGCGCCAGAAGGAACACAAGGCGATGATCGACGCGCTTGCCAAGGGCGACGAAGTGGTCATCGCCGGTGGCGTGCTGGGCAAGGTCACGAAGATGGGCGACAGCTACTTGAGCGTCGAGGTGGCGCCGAACGTCGAAATCCAGGTCCAGCGCGCATCCGTCGTCCAGGTGCTCCCCAAGGGCACGTTCAAGTAACCGAGCGGAGTCTCCGCACGGCCGCCCGATTTCGAGGGCCCGGCCGGCGCAATGCATCTGCGCAGGAAAGGCGTCATGAACCGCTATCCCCTTTGGAAATACGCGATCCTCGTCGTCGCACTGCTGGTCGGGCTGGTGTACACGCTGCCCAACTTCTTCGGCGAAGCGCCGGCGGTGCAGGTGAGCAGCGGCAAGGCGACGCTCAAACTCGACAGCAGCATCGCGGCGCGCGTCGAGCAGATCCTTGCCCAGGCGGGCCTGAAGGCCGACCTCGTCCAGTTCGACGGCAACTCGGCGAAAGCCCGGTTTGCCGACGTCGAGACGCAGGGCAAGGCGAAGGATGCGTTGAACAAGGCGCTGAACGCCGACCCGAACAACCCGGACTACATCGTCGCGCTCAACCTGCTCTCGCAGACCCCACGCTGGCTGTCCGCGATGCGGCTGCTGGGAGTGGAACCCAAGCCGATGTACCTGGGCCTCGACCTGCGCGGCGGCGTGCACTTTCTGATGCAGGTCGACATGAAGGCCGCGCTGACGAAGAAGGCCGAGGCCTACACCGGCGACATCCGTACGCTGCTGCGCGACAAGAACATCCGCCACACCGGCATCACGCGCGACGGCAACAACGTCGAGGTGCGCTTTCGCGACCGCGAGACGCTGGCCGCCGCGCAAGCCCTCCTTGCCGACCAGTTGCCCGATCTGCAGTGGACCGCCAGCGGCGACGGCAGCGACCTGAGGCTCGCCGGCGTGTTGACGCCCGAAGCCGCTCGCCGCGTGCAGGAGACGGCGGTCAAGCAGAACATCACGACGCTGCACAACCGCGTCAACGAACTCGGCGTGGCCGAGCCGGTGATCCAGCAGCAGGGGCTCGACCGCGTGGTCGTCCAACTGCCAGGGGTGCAGGACACGGCCAAGGCCAAGGACATCATCGGCCGCACCGCGACGCTCGAGGTGCGGCTGGTCGACGACAGCACCGAGGCCGCGACGGCAGCCGCCGGCTCGGGCCCGGTGCCCTTCGGCACCGAGCGCTATGTCGAGCGCGGCGGGGCGCCGCTGATCGTCAAGCGCCAGGTGATCCTGACCGGCGAGAACCTGACCGACGCGCAGGCCGGCTTCGACAGCCAGACCCAGGAGCCGGCGGTGCACCTGACGCTGGACGCCAAGGGCTCGCGCATCTTCCGCGACATCACGCGCGAGAACGTGGGCAAGCGCATGGCGATCCTGCTGTTCGAAAAGGGCAAGGGCGAGGTCGTGACGGCGCCGGTGATCCGCAGCGAGATCGGCGGCGGGCGGGTTCAGATTTCGGGCCGCATGACCACCACCGAAGCGAGCGACACCGCGCTGCTGCTGCGTGCCGGCTCGCTGGCCGCGCCGATGGAGATCATCGAAGAGCGCACCATCGGGCCGAGCCTGGGCGCCGACAACATCGCAAAGGGTTTCGACAGCGTGCTGTACGGCTTCATCGCGATCGCGGTGTTCATGTGCCTGTACTACCTGCTGTTCGGCGTGTTCTCCACACTCGCGCTGGCGCTGAACCTGCTGCTGCTGGTGGCGGTGCTGTCGATGCTGCAGGCCACGCTCACCCTGCCCGGCATCGCCGCCATCGCGCTGGTGCTCGGCATGGCGATCGACGCCAACGTGCTGATCAACGAACGCGTGCGCGAGGAGCTGCGCGAAGGCGCTTCGCCACAGGCGGCGATCCACACCGGTTACGAGCGCGCGTTCGCGACCATCCTCGACTCCAACGTCACCACGCTGATCGCCGGCCTGGCGCTGCTCGCTTTCGGTTCGGGCCCGGTGCGCGGCTTCGCGATCGTGCACTGCCTGGGCATCCTCACCTCGATGTTCTCGGCCGTCATGTTCTCGCGCGGCCTGGTCAACCTGTGGTACGGGCGGCAGAAGAAGCTCAAGGCCGTGTCGATCGGCCAGGTCTGGAAGGCGCAGGCCGACGTGCCTGCCAAGGCCTGACCGTCCACAAGAACTCGAACAAGGAATTCACATGGAGTTCTTCAGAATCCGGCGCGACATCCCATTCATGCGGCATGCGCTGGTGTTCAACATCATCTCGCTGGCCACCTTCGTGGCTGCCGTGTTCTTTCTCGCGACGCGGGGTTTGCACCTCTCGGTGGAGTTCACGGGCGGCACGCTGATCGAGGTGAACTACGCCAAGGTGGTCGACATCGGCAAGGTGCGCGCGAGCGTGGAGAGCCTTCAGTTGGGCGACGTGCAGGTGCAGAACTTCGGCAGTCCTCGCGACGTGCTGATCCGACTGCCGGTGCGCGGCGACGTGAAGCAGGACGTTGTCGTGTCGCGTGTGTTCGGCGAGCTGTGCAAGGCCGAAGGCGGCGCCGTGTCGACCAAGGAGTTCCTCAGCGACAAGGGCGAGGCGGGCAGCCGGCCGATGTGCGACACGAACGGCGCCGAACCTGTGCAGCTCAAGCGCAGTGAATTCGTCGGCCCCCAGGTGGGCAAGGAACTGGCGGAAGACGGCGCCATGGCGCTCGGCTTCGTGATCGTCGGCATCATGATCTACCTGGCCTTCCGTTTCGAGTGGAAGTTCTCGGTGGCGGCCATCGTCGCCAACCTGCACGACGTGATCATCATCCTCGGGTTCTTCGCCTTCTTCCAGTGGGAGTTCTCACTGTCGGTGCTGGCGGCGGTGCTGGCGGTGCTGGGGTATTCGGTCAACGAGTCGGTCGTGATCTTCGACCGCATACGCGAGTCGTTCCGCCGCTTCCGAAAGATGACCACGCCGGAGGTGATCGACCACGCGATCACCAGCACCATCAGCCGCACCGTCATCACGCACGGATCGACCCAGATCATGGTGCTGTCGATGCTCGCGTTCGGCGGCCCGACGCTGTACTACTTCGCGCTTGCGCTGACCATCGGCATCCTGTTCGGCATCTACTCGTCGGTCTTCGTCGCGGCAGCGATTGCGATGTGGCTGGGCGTCAAGCGCGAAGACCTCGTCAAGGGGGGTGGCAAGGAAATCGATCCGAACGACCCGAACGCCGGGGCGGTGGTGTAGAGTTCAAGGAACCTCACCCCCGCGAGCACTCACTCCACACCCATGGCGACCGCCGCCAACTCGATGGCACTGGCCGCGCAGGCGCGCCGCTCCTACGTCGAGGGCTTGCTGAGAGGGTTGCCCGCTGTCGTGCAGGCCGTCGACCACGGCGCACGCATCCTCTTGAGCCAGGTCGCCGATCCGTCGACGATGATGCGTCGGCGCGACATGGTCGAAGATCTCGCCAAATTCCAGAGTGCGTGGCTCGCGGGTGCGATGTCGGCGCTGCGGGCGGCCCTGGCTGGCGGGGGCATGTCGGCGGCGCGACCGGCCGACCTGCCGTCGCCGTCGGGTCGCGGCGGGCTCGGCGGCGGCCTCACACTGGTCGACAACGACACGATCGAAAGCGAAATCCTGAGTTCGCGCCTCGCGCTCGCGATGATGGACCGCGCATCGTGGGAGTTCACCGACATGCGCTCGCGCATGACGATGCTCGAAGGCCGCGAGGAGCTCGACGCCAACGACGTGCTGCGCCCGCATGTGCTGGCGCGCATCGTCGCCAACGCATGGCGGCAGGCCGGCCTGAGCCACGACGCCTGGCGCGCACTGCAGACGGTGCTGCACGAGGAGTTCGCCCATTTCGCCGAAGAGGCGTACCACGAGATCAACCATTGGCTGATCGAACAGCGGGTGCTGCCCGAGATCGACCTGCGGCCGTTCATCCGCCGCTCGCGCAATGCCGCCTGGTCCTCGAGCGGCACCAGTTCGCCGTCCGGCTTCGTCCAGTCGGGCGTGCCGGGGGCGCGCTCCGAGGTCCATGACGAAACCCGCCTGATGACTCGCGCCGGCGGTCTGGTGCGCAGCGCGGACCATGCGGAGGCCGTGCTCGGCCGGCTCAACCGCCTGATCGGCCGCCAGTTGCCCGAGTTCGCCAACACGCAGGCGGCGCGCCCCGCCTCGCAGGCGCTGCGCGCCGCGATCACCGATGCGCAGCAAGGCATCACCAAGCGGCTTGCGCCGGCCGGCGACGACGTCCGCGGCGTCGGCGTGCAGGTGAGCACGCCCATGCTGCTGGAGGAGCTGCACCAGCGTAAGCAGCAGCTGAAGCAGGCTGCGTCGACGCCGGTCGAACGCGCAACCATCGAAATCGTCGCGCTGCTGTTCCAGAGCATCCTCACCGAGGAGCGCATCCCGGCAGCAGTTCGGGTGTGGTTCGCGCGCCTGCAGATGCCGGTGCTGCGCGTGGCCATTGGCGAGCCGGACTTCTTCGCCACGGTGGATCACCCCGCCCGGCGCCTGATCGACCGCATGGGCGCCTGCGTGATGGGCTTCGACGCGACGATGCGCCACGCCGGCGACATGGTCGAGAAGGAGATCAAGCGCGTGGTGCAGGTGGTCGAGGCCTATCCCGACACTGGCCGCCGCGTGTTCCAGACCGTGCTCACCGAGTTCGAGAAGTTTCTCGAGCACTACTTCAAGAACGAAAACGAAGCGTCGCGCAAGGGCGTGTCGCTCGCGCAGCAGGTCGAGCAGCGCGAGACGCTGGCAATCCAGTACACGATCGAGCTGCGCAAGATGCTCAACGAAGTGCCGGTGCAAGAAGGCGTGCGCGAGTTCCTGTTCCATGTCTGGGCCGACGTGCTCGCGATGACAGCGGTCAAGCACGGACTGCAGAGCGAGGAGACCAAGGCCATGAAGCGCGCCGCGGCCGACCTGATCTGGTCGGCCAGCGCCAAGGTCTCGCGCGAGGAACGCGCCGAAGTGATCCGCCGGCTGCCTCCGCTTCTGAAGACGCTGCGCGACGGCATGCACAGCGCCGGCCTGCCCGTGGCGAAGCAGGACGAGCACATCCAGAAGCTCAACAACTCGCTCGCCGCAGCATTCACCGCCAAGACGGCGGCGATACCGCACGACCGGCTCGAGGACCTGATGGCGCGGCTCGAGACGCTGGAAGAACTGCTGCCTGACGCCGAAGACGTGGAGATCGACGAGTCGCTGGTCCTCGACCTCTCCGGTCACGAGAGCTCAGAACTCGAAGTGGTGGGCGAGGGCGGATCGATGCCGACGCCGGCCATGCTGTCGTGGGCGCGCGAGCTGCAAGTCGGCAGCTGGTTCATGCTCGACTACCGCAACCGCAACGAAGCGGTTCAGCTTGCCTGGCAGGGCCTGCGCAAGCAGCTGAGCCTGTTCGTCTCGCCGCAGGGCCGCGGCATCCTGTTCCAGCAGAACCGGTTGGCGGCTTTTCTGCAGGCGGGGCTCCTGGTGCCGGCGCAAGACGAATCGCTCACCGTGCGCGCAACACGCAGCGCGTTGGCCAAGCTGGACGTGGATCCGAACCGATTGTTGAACTGAGCCAGCGAGCGGGAGCCAGCGCGGTTCAGTGGATGAGGCGGTCTTCCTCGTCGACGAACAGTTCGTCGAGGATGAGCGCGTCAGGCTCCTCGCCGAGGCTCCAGAACACCATCAGCACGATGATCTTCAGGTCTTCGAGGTCGAGTGGGCCGCCCGAGATCGCGCTGGCGCGGTCGATGACCATCTCGCGCATCGGCGGGGGCAGCACGCCGGCGGATTCGAGGAAGCTGATGAAGCCGATCGACGCCTCGCCGAGGTGCTCCTGTTCGCTCGCTGAATAGACGCGCAAGCTGCTGTCGGCCTGCTCGCCCACGTAAGACTCGGCCGCGCCCGCCAGGCCGTCGAGCCACGACAGCGCTTCCTGGATCTCGTCGGATTCGAAGCCCACGGCCGACAGCTTGCGGGTCAGCTGCGCGTGATCGGGGCAGGCGTCCGGCCGCCAGTAGTTTTCGTACAGGTAGACGAGCACGTCGAACATGAAACCACTATACCCCAGAGCGTCAATTCGCCGCTGCCAGAAGCCACGGCTTCGAGCGCCGCTTCTGCGCCGGATCAGACGCTGGCGATGCGCTGGAAAAGCTGCCCGGGCAGGCGGGCGACCAAGCCCTCCAGTTCGAGTTCGAGCAGCCGCGAGTTGAGTTCGGCCGCCGGCCATCCGGTGCGTGCGCTGAGCGCCTCCAGCGAACTCGGCTCGAAGCCCAGGGCATCCAGGAGCGGGTCGCCCGGCCGGCGGGGGGCCGGCTCACCCTTCTCGGCCGTCGGCGCTGGCGCGAGCCGCAGCTCTTCGAGGATGTCCTGCGCCGAGTCGACGAGCTTGGCGCCCTGTTTGATCAGCCAGTGGCAGCCCCGGGCTTGCGGCGAATGGATCGAGCCGGGAATCGCGAACACGTCACGTCCCGCCTCGCTGGCCAGACGGGCCGTGATCAGCGAGCCCGAGCGCAATGCCGCCTCGACGACGAGCGTGCCCTGGGCGAGCCCGGCGATGACGCGGTTGCGCAGCGGAAAGTTCTGCGCCAGCGGGGGCGTTCCAAGCGAGTACTCGCTTAGCAGTACACCCTGGCGCACGATGCGATGCGCCAACTCAAGGTGGTGCCTGGGGTAGACGCGGTCGAGGCCGGTGCCTATGACGGCGATGGTGCTGCCACCGCCTTGCAGCGCGCCTTCATGCGCGGCGCCGTCGATGCCCAGCGCCAGGCCGGACACGACGGTCAGCCCGGATTGACTGAGCGCGGCGGCGAACGAACGCGCGTTCTCGAGGCCCTGCGGGCTCGGATTGCGGCTGCCGACGATGGCGACGCTTGGCGCGGTCAGCCGCTGCACCTGGCCTTGCGCATACAGCAGCAACGGCGGGTCGGCGGTTTCCAGCAGAGCGGGTGGATAAAGCGGATCACCCACCGTGATCACCTGCCGCGGCGCTTCTGTCGCGCCGTTGAGCCACGCGTGGGTCGTGTCGACGAGATCGTGCAGGGTGTCTGGCGGGGCAGCCAGCCGGCTCGCCGCAGATCCGACCACCTCACGCCATTGGCCGACGCTGGCTTCGAACACCGCCTGCGGCGAGCCGAATCCGGCCAGCAGCTTGCGCGCGGTGTCGCGCCCGATGCCGGGCGTTTCGAGCAGCCGCAGCCAAGCGGCGAGCTCTTCGCGCTCGATCACCGCGGACCCGGTATCAGGGCTGGGTGAAGCGATCGCCGGGCTTGACCGGGTCCTTGACCGACAGGATCAGCGCGTAGGACATGCGGTCGAAGACGCGGAAGACGAACAGCATGCCGTGTCGCTCGTCGGGGAGCTTGATGGTCGGACGCGACGGATCGGTCTTGTCGATGACCCGGTCGCCAGCGCGCCACAGCGCCAGCACATGGCCGCGCTCGACACCGTCGCGGGCGCCGCGGTTCAGCGCCACGATCTGGTTCTGGCCCGCCGTCAGCGCATCGCCGTACAGCGAAACGATCTGACCCGCCATCGGCGAAGCGGGCGCGTGCGGCGCGTAGTTGGAGAACTCGCGAGGCGGAACCGGCGCCAGCCGGTCACCGACGTTGGCTTCCTGGCGGATGCTGGTGACGCTGAAGGTGGCCGGAATGATCTCTGGCTTGCCGTCGGCGCCGGTGCGCGATTCGCCGGGGCGCACCGCTTCGGTGGAGCCGACATACACGGCTTCGTAGCCCAGGATCTCGCCGGTGCCCGGGTCCTTCAGCACCTTGGGTTCGCGAAAGATGCGGAACGACGTGTTGCCGCCCGTTTCGCCGCGCACATAGGCAGTGTCGCCGCGCGAAAGCAAGACGCGGCCTTCCTGCGTCGCGACGATGCGCGGCGCGAGTGCCAGCTCATTCGTCTCGAAGATCACCGCCTCGTTGAGGAAGGGTTCGATCAGGTTGAATGGGATCGACGGAATTGCGTCGCCGTCCAGCGCCGAGCCGCGCACGCGCGGCGACAGGCGGACGGTATTGCTCGGCACGTCGTCCTGGCCGAGGCGCAGGCGCGCACGGCCACCCGACTTTTCAAGGAACAGGACTTGTCCGGGGTAGATCAGATGCGGGTTGCGGATCTGATCCATGTTCATGCCCCACAGCTCGGGCCAGCGCCACGGGCTGCGAAGGAAGATCTTGGAGATGTCCCACAGCGTGTCGCCGCGCTTGACGGTGTACGAGTCGGGTGCGTTGGGCGCCAGCTCCGACAGCGGCACCCCCGCCGAGGCCACTTGCTGGGCGGTGCTGCGCTGCTGCGTCGTGATGGGAAAATCGCCGGCTGCCGCGATGGCGGCGCCGGTGAGCACGGTTCCCAGCGTCAGGCCCACCGCGACTGTGCGCTGGCTGAACAGGTGCTGGAATGTGGAACGGTTGCGACTCATCAGTTCGGGTCTCCGGGCGCCACAGGGAGAGCGCCTGCGCGGGTGTTGTACCGTGGGGTTGTTCCACCAGCGCTGCCAAACCAGGCCGCACTTGGGCGAAAATTCCTCATTCAGTTTCGTAGATTCTGCCTCTAAACCCTTGATATCGCAACGAAAGTGACCCGAGTGCAACGACGGTGTGAGACCTGTCACGCTGCGCCCCGTTGTCTGGTGTCCACTTGTTCGCAAGCCACTCGCGTGGCCGAAACAGTTACTTACGAATGGCCAAACTCCACATCCTGCGTTATCCCGATCCGAGACTGCACACGGTGGCCAAGCCGGTGAAGGAGGTCGACGAGCGCATCCGCCAGCTCGTGGACGACATGCTCGACACCATGTACGCGGCCGACGGCGTCGGTCTTGCGGCGACCCAGGTGGACGTGCATGAACGAGTGATCGTCATCGACACCTCCGAGACGCGCGACGACGCTCGTGTGCTGATCAACCCGGAACTCGTCGCCCGCAGCGAGGAGCTGACTTTCAGCGACGAAGGTTGCCTGTCGGTGCCGCAGATCTACGACAAGGTGCAGCGCCACGCCCGGGTGACGGTGCGCGCGCTCGACCGTGCGGGCGAAACCGTGCAGTTCGAAGCCGACGGACTGCTCGCCATCTGCGTGCAGCACGAGATGGATCACCTCATGGGCAAGGTGTTCGTCGAGTACCTGAGCGCGCTCAAGCGCGACCGCATCAAGACCAAGATGCTGAAGAAGACACGAGACGAACTGCGTGCCTGATCCGCTCAAGACCCTGCGGGTAGCGTTTGCCGGCACGCCGGAGTTCGCCCAGGTGGCGCTCTCCCGGGTTCACGCCGCCGGCTTTCCCGTCCCCCTGGTCTTGACGCAGCCGGACCGACCTGCCGGCCGCGGCATGAAGCTGCAGGCGTCGCCGGTGAAGGCCTTCGCGCTGGCGCACGGGTTTCCCGTCGCCCAGCCGCGCAGCCTGCGGCTCGATGGCAAGGCCCCCGACGACGCCGCGGCGGCGCGCGAGGCTCTGCTGGCCGCGCGCCCCGACGTTCTGGTGGTCGCGGCCTATGGCCTGATCCTTCCGCAATGGGTGCTCGATCTGCCGCCGCGCGGGTGCCTCAACATCCACGCCTCGCTGCTGCCGCGCTGGCGCGGTGCCGCACCGATCCACCGCGCGATCGAAGCTGGCGACACACGAACCGGCATCACCATCATGCAGATGGACGCCGGCCTGGACACCGGCGACATGCTGCTGGTCGAAGCATTGGACATTCGTGCTGACGACAGCACCGCCAGCCTGCACGACCGCCTGGCCGGGTTGGGCGGGCGAATGATCGTCGAGGCGCTCCGACTCGCCGAGCGCGGCGGGCTCTCGCGCACCCCGCAGCCGGCCGAGGGCGTGACCTACGCGCACAAGATCGAGAAGGCCGAAGGACCAATCGACTGGGCGCAGCCCGCCGGCGTGATCGAGCGCCGCATCCGCGCCTTCGACCCGTTTCCCGGCGCGAGCACCACGCTGCGCGGCGAGCCGCTCAAGGTCTGGCGCGCCGAGCCAGCCGAGGGCGCGGGCGAGCCGGGCCGCGTGCTGCGGGCTGGCGCCGACGCGGCTGTCGTCGCCTGCGGCCAGGGTGCCGTGCGACTGCTGGAACTGCAGCGCGCGGGCGGCAAGCGCTTGCCGGCTCGACAGGTTCTCGCGTCGCTGCCACTGGTCGAGGGCGAGCGCCTGGGCGGCTGAGCCAACACCGTTGAACTCGGGGGCAGCGCCCGCATCTGAGGAAGCGTTGCCCAACCGGAGTCCACGACGCACATGTTCAACCTGTTGAAGACGGCCGTCCTGATGGCGGCCATCACCGCCTTGTTCATGGCCATCGGCGCGATGCTCGGCGGCCGGGCCGGCATGATGCTGGCGCTCGCCATCGCGGTGGCGATGAATTTCTTCAGCTACTGGTTCTCGGACAAGCTGGTCCTGCGCATGTACAACGCGCAGGAGGTCGATGAGAGTTCGGCCCCGCAGTTCTACCGCATGGTGCGCGACCTGGCGCAACGGGCCGGCCTGCCGATGCCGCGTGTGTACCTCATCAACGAAGACGCGCCCAACGCGTTCGCGACGGGCCGCAACCCGGACAACGCCGCGGTGGCGGCCACCACCGGCATCCTGCGCGTGCTCAGCGATCGGGAGCTGCGCGGCGTGATGGCGCACGAGCTCGCGCACGTGAAGCACCGCGACATCCTCATCAGCACGATCAGCGCGACGATGGCCGGCGCGATCGGCATGCTGGCCAACTTCGCGATGTTCTTCGGCGGGCGTGACGGCGAGGGCCGTCCGGCCAACCCCATCGTCGGCCTGCTGGTGATGATCCTTGCGCCGATCGCCGCCAGCCTGATCCAGATGGCGATCAGCCGTGCTCGCGAATTCGAGGCGGACCGCGGCGGTGCCGAGATCTCGGGCGACCCGCAGGCGCTCGCCTCGGCGCTGCAGAAGATCCACCGCTATGCCCAGGGGATGCCGATGGAGGCGGCCGAGCGCCATCCGGAGACGGCACAGATGATGATCATGAACCCGTTGTCGGGCGGCGGCCTGAAGGGCCTGTTCTCCACCCACCCGTCGACCGAGGAACGCGTCGCCCGGCTGCTGGCGATGCGTTGAGCCCGCGCCGGAGCGCCCCGCCTCCTGGTGGAGCGGCGGGCTCAAGTCGGGACGGCGCTCGCCGATAACCGGTGCAGAACTCCGTCTCGACGCCCATGTTTCGCACTGCCGTATTTGCCGCGACACTCGCCGCCGCCCTCTTGGCCGGCTGCGACATGCTCGGCATCGAATCGCCCGAGAAGCTTGCCGCTGCACGCGATGCCGAAGGTCGCGCCATCGGCGGCGCGTGCCGTCATGCGGGCCGTGCGATCGAGGATTGCTACGCCTTGAACCGGCGCACCGACAAGGCCGCGATCTTTGCCGGCTGGCGCGACATGAACGATTACATGCGCGAGAACAAGATCGAGGAGGTGCCGCCGACGCTCGTCGCGCATGCTGCTTCTCCCAAGTCGACCGACCCCAAGCCGGGGGAGGCCAAGTCCGCCGAGGTCGAGGAGCCCGCGGTCAAGGGCAAGCCCAGGGACGCGAAGGGCTCCTGAGGTCATCCGGGAACACGTTTCCACGGTTCCTCTGCAGGAAATCCCGTTCCATCGCGCGCATCGCGCAGTTCGTCGCAAGCGGCGTGACCCTCGACCGTCACCGCGGCACATTCGCGCCATTCCAATCCGGAGGCGACGATGAACCCGACTGCATTCCACAACCCGCTGCGGCTGTTTCTCGGCGCCCTGGCCGCGTGCTTGCTGATCTGCGGCAGTGCCCGTGCCGGCGAACGCAGCTCGTGGGAGCGCACCGGTGGCGCGAGCCTCACCGGCTCCGGCAATCCGATGAGCGAACGGCGCAGTGTCGCGCCCTTCCAGGCCGTCGCGCTGACGGGTTCGATGACGCTCGTGCTGCGCCAGGCCGCCAGGGAGGCGGTCGAGGTCCGCGCCGACGACAACCTGCTTCCTCTGATCGAGACCACCGTGGTCGAGCGCAAGGGCGTGCCAACGCTCGAGATCGGCACACGGCGAGGCGCCAGCTACTCGACGCGGCAGCCCATCGTCGTCAGCGTCGACGTCGTCGACCTGAAAGCCCTGTCCCTGAGCGGTTCGGGCGACACGGTGGCCGAGGGCTTGAAGGTCGGCGACCTGCAGGCGCGCATCGCCGGCTCCGGCGACCTCCGGTTGCAGCAGCTCAGTGCCGGCAGCCTGACCGTCAAGATCGCCGGCGGAGGCGACGTGATGGCCAGCGGCCGCGCCGGCAAGCTCAGCATCTCGATCGCCGGCAGTGGCGACGTGGCTGCGCGCGAGCTCGAGGCAGACGAGGTGAGCGTCAGCATCGCCGGCAGCGGGGACGCCAACGTCAACGCGCGCACGACGCTGCGTGTCGCCATCGCGGGCAGCGGCGACGTGGCGTACAGCGGCAACCCGACCGTCGAAACCTCGATCGTCGGCAGCGGCGACGTGAAGAAGCAGTAAGAAGTCGCGGTTGACCGCGCCCCGGGGTTTTCCCGGAGCGAAGACAATGGCGCAATGAAGTCGATTCGCGCCGTGCTGCGTCACCCCCAGTTCCGCAGCGGCGCGCGAGACATGTCGGGCGTCAGCCTGGGCATCGCCGCCTGGGGGCTCGTGACCGGCGTGGCGATGGTCAAGAGCGGCTTGTCTGTGCCGCTTGCGCTGTTCATGACCCTCACCGTGTACGCCGGCAGCGCCCAGCTGGCGGCGGTTCCGCTGATGGCCGTGGGCGCGCCGATGTGGGTGATCTGGGCGACCGCGTTGTGCGTGAACCTGCGCTTCGTGATCTTCAGCGCCCAATGGCGGCCGTATTTCATGCGCTTTCCGCTGCGCGAGCGCTTGGCGCTCGGCTACTTCGCGGCCGACCTCAACTACGTGATGTTCATGAAGCGCTTCCGCGAGCCGCGCATGGACGAGGGGCAGATCGAGTATTTCTTCGGCGGCACGGCGGTCAACTGGTCGGCATGGCAGCTTCCGGCCATCGCGGGCATCCTGCTCGCCGACGTGATTCCCACCGAGTGGGGCCTCGGGTTCGCCGGCGTCCTCGCCTTGCTCGGCCTCACCTACTCGATGCTGTCCGACCGCGCGACGGCCTTCGCGGCACTGGTGGCCGGAGCGGCCGCGGTGGCGGCCTTCGCTCTGCCGTTCCGGCTTCACATCGTGGTGGCCATCGCGGCGGCGGTATGTGTCGGCCTGATGATCGACGGCGGCGGCGATGCAGGCCGCAAGGTGCGCGACATCCTGCTGGGCGGCGCCGCGCGGCGCCGCAGCGATGGCGTCGCCCGCGTCGAGGGCGCTGCAACGTGAGCGCGGAGCTTCCTCGATGAACGGTTGGGACGCCTTCGTGACCATCCTTGGCCTCGCGCTGATCACGCTCGTCACGCGTTCGCTTTTCCTCCTGTCGGACCGCGAACTGGTGCTGCCGGCCTGGGTGCAGCGCGGACTGCGCTACGCACCGCTGGCCGCGCTGGCGGCGGTGCTGGTGCCCGAAATCGTGATGACCCAGGGCGGGCTGGTCGACACCTGGAAAGACGCTCGGCTGTTCGCGGTGATGGCCTCGACCGCCTACTTCTTCTGGCGCGGCGGCATCCTCGGCACGATCTTGACCGGCATGGCCGTGCTGGTGCCGCTGAAGCTGCTCCTCGGCTGGTAGGCCTCATTCTGCCGCGGTAACCGCTTGGTTTCACCGGCCCAAGCGGCGATCCCTAGAATCCCGGGTTGACCCTATCCAACCAGCCCACTGCCATGAACGTCATTCGCTTCGAAGACCTGGTCGCCCAAGGCCAGGTCACTGGCCGGCGCGTGTTCATCCGCGCCGATCTCAACGTGCCGCTCGACGACGCCGGGCAGATCACCGAAGACACGCGCGTTCGGGCGTCGATTCCGTGCATCCAGATGGCCCTGAATGCCGGCGCCGCGGTGATGGTGACCTCGCACCTCGGCCGCCCCACCGAGGGCGAGTTCAAGCCCGCCGATTCGCTCGCGCCGGTCGCGCGCCGGATGGGCGAGCTGATGGGGCGCGAGGTGCCGGTGATCGCCAATTGGGTCGACGGGGTGGATGTGCAGCCGGGCCAGGTCGTGCTTCTCGAGAACTGCCGCGTCAACAAGGGCGAGAAGAAGAACAACGAGGAACTCGCGAAGAAGATGGCGGCCCTGTGCGATATCTTCGTGCACGATGCCTTCGGCACGGCGCATCGCGCCGAGGCCTCGACCTACGGCATCGCGCAGTTCGCCAAGATCGCCTGTGCCGGCCCCTTGCTCGCCGCCGAGATCGACGCAATCACGAAGGCGCTGGCGCACCCGAAGCGCCCGCTGGTGGCGATCGTCGCGGGCAGCAAGGTCAGCACCAAGCTGACCATCCTGCAGGCGCTGGCGAAGAACGTCGACCAGCTGATCGTCGGCGGCGGCATCGCCAACACCTTCATGCTTGCGGCCGGGCTGCCGATCGGCAAGTCGCTCGCCGAGGCCGACCTGCTCGCCGACGCCCGCGCGGTGATCGAGGCGATGAAGGCACGCGGCGCGGCCGTGCCGATCCCCGTCGACGTGGTGACGGCCAAAACCTTCGCGGCCGACGCGCCGGCCACCGTGAAGGCGGCAACCGACGTGCAGGCCGACGACCTCATCCTCGACATCGGTCCGACGACCGCGGCACAACTCGCGCAGCAGCTGAAGGCGGCCGGCACCATCGTCTGGAATGGCCCCGTGGGCGTGTTCGAGTTCGATGCATTCGCGCATGGCACCGAGACGGTCGCGCGGGCCATTGCCGAGTCCGATGCGTTCAGCATCGCCGGCGGCGGCGACACGCTGGCCGCGATAGCGAAATACGGCATCGAGAAGGACATCGGCTACATCTCGACCGGCGGCGGCGCGTTCCTCGAAGTGCTCGAGGGCAAGACCCTTCCGGCGTTCGAGATTCTTCAGCGGCGCGCGGCCGGCTGACGGGAGAATGCCGCAGCGAGGGCGGCCGACGCCGCGGAGCTGCCGTAACCGCGCGAAACCGCCGGCGCGGATAATCCTGCGCTCGAACAACAGGAGACTTCATGTCCATGGCACGCGCCACCAAGATCGTCGCCACCCTCGGCCCCGCGTCGAGCTCGCCCGAGGTGCTGACGCAGATGATCCTGGCCGGCGTCGACGTGGTGCGGCTGAACTTCTCCCACGGCAAGGCGCAGGACCACATCGACCGCGCCGCGCTGGTGCGCGAAGTGGCCAAGCGCGCCGGCAAGGAGGTCGCCATCATGGCCGACCTGCAGGGGCCGAAAATCCGCGTCGGCAAGTTCGAGGACGGCAAGACGATGCTCGAGAGCGGGCAGAAGTTCGTGCTCGACGGCAGCAGCACCGCGCTCGGCACCAATGACCGTGTCGGGCTCGACTACAAGGAGCTGCCGCGCGACGTGAAGCCGGGCGACACGCTGCTGCTCAACGACGGCCTGCTGAAGCTGACCGTCGACTCGGTGCGCGGCGAAGAGGTGCACACGACCGTCGTGGTCGGCGGAGAGCTGTCCAACAACAAGGGCATCAACAAGGCCGGCGGCGGCCTCACGGCGCCGGCGCTGACCGCCAAGGACATGGAAGACATCAAGACCGCGATGAGCTTCCAGTGCGAGTACGTGGCGGTGAGCTTCCCGAAGAACTCCACCGACATGGAGATGGCGCGCCAGCTCGCCAACGTGGCCGGCGAGCCGTGGCGCCACAAGCCGGGCATGATCGCCAAGATCGAACGCAGCGAAGCGATTCCCGTGCTCGAGTCCATCCTCAAGGCGAGCGACGGCATCATGGTGGCGCGCGGCGACCTCGCGGTGGAGGTGGGCAACGCAGCCGTGCCGGCGCTGCAGAAACGCATGATCCGGATGGCGCGCGAGATGGACAAGGTCGTCATCACCGCGACGCAGATGATGGAGTCGATGATCGTCAACCCCGTGCCCACGCGCGCCGAGGTGAGCGACGTGGCCAACGCCGTGCTCGACGGCACCGACGCGGTGATGCTGAGCGCCGAGACGGCCGCCGGCAAGTACCCGGTGGAGACGATCGAGCAGATGGCAGCGATCGCGCTCGAAGCCGAACGTGCCGAGGACGCGAGCATCGACACCGACTTCACCAACAAGCACTTCGGCCGCATCGACCAGTCGATCGCGATGGGCGCGCTGTTCACCGCGCACCACCTCGGCTGCAAGGCGATCCTCGCGCTGACGGAGTCGGGTTCGACCGCGCTGTGGATGAGCCGGCACAAGATCAAGGTGCCGATCTATGCGCTGACGGCGCAGACGCTGAGCCAGCGCAAGATGATGCTGTACCGCAATGTGATGCCGCTTCTGATGCCCAACTACAGCGACCGCGACGAGGCGCTGGCACGCGCCGAGGCGCTGCTCGTGGGGCGCGGCGTGCTCAAGCCCGGCGACACCTATGCGATCACCTGCGGCGAGCCGATGGGGTATCCGGGGGGCACCAACATGTTGAAGGTATGCAGAGTCGGCTGAGCCGACTCTGCATACCTTCGGTGGGAACGTACCGCTCCCCCAGCCCCCTCCGCGAGGGGGTTCCAGCTTGACGCACGAACCGGCCTGCGGCCGGGCGGGCCACAATCTGCCCATGACACTGACCGCCGCCGACATCCACGCTGCCGCCGAACGTTTGCAGGGCCAGGTGCTCGATACGCCGTGCATGCCTTCGCGCACGCTGTCGGCGATCACCGGGTGCGAGGTCTTCCTCAAGTTCGAGAACCTGCAGTTCACTGCCTCGTTCAAGGAACGCGGCGCGCTGAACAAGCTGGCGCAGCTGAGCGCCGAGGAGCGCGCACGCGGCGTGCTGGCCGTGTCGGCCGGCAACCATGCGCAGGGCGTGGCCTACCACGCGCAGCGGCTGGGCATTCCCGCGACCATCGTGATGCCGCGGTTTGCGCCGGCGGTGAAGGTCGAGAACACGCGGCGCTTCGGCGCGACGGTGGTGCTCGAGGGCGACACCTTCGACGACGCTCGCTCGCATGGACTGCAGCTGGCCAAGGATCGCGGGCTGACGGTCGTGCATCCCTACGACGACCTGGACGTGGCGGCGGGGCAGGGCACCATCGGCCTCGAGATGCTGGCCGAGCAGCCGGGCATCGACACCTTCGTGGTGGCGATCGGCGGCGGGGGGTTGATCAGCGGCGTGGCCA